>DATCXL010000328.1:0-7604 GCA_036565825.1 Mycobacteriales bacterium | reverse complement strand
AGTCGGCGGGGGCCCCGACCGCGACATCACCGAACCCGTCGCGGTTGAAGTCGCCGATGACCGTGGCGGCGCCGAACTTCGCACCGCTCACGAAGCTGGCCGCGGCCTTGCCCGGGTCGAGCTCGTGGTGCTGGTACGTGTCCGCCGTCACGCAGCCGGCGGCTGCCAGCGCGGGGGTGGTCGTGCCACCCACGAGCACGACGATGCTCGATCCGGCCAGGCAGATGCCGGTTAGCAATCGCGTGGAAGCGCGAGGAGAAGCAATCAAGATGACACCCGGCTCTCTACTCTCCGATGGGCCTGGTCCGGATTCCTATGTTTGGACATGTATCGGATCATAAGTGACCTTTGCGCGGTTACCAATGTGTGAGGTGGCAATCGTGCCCGATTGGGCATCGGACCTGCACACGACAGCCAGAGCACTCGGGCCCAGGACGCGGATATATATAATGTGCTCATCCATATTGAGAAATGAATACGCCAAGTTTCGACCAACAAACTTTTTGACCTGCGAGCGAGGGTCACAAATTGAAAACTCCGGGTGTCCCGCTGCGAGGCATCCCTCGACAACCGGGCGTAGTCGGCACGACGGACCACGCGCCACCGTCCCGGCGGGCGTGCTCACGGCCATCAAAGCCACACAGGCCGCACCCGTCGCACACCACCGGCGTGTCACACGCCGAACCCCCAGCTCAGACCCCACCAGGCGTTCGCCTTAGCAGCAGTAGCTCCGTGGCGTTGCGCCTGAGTTCACACTCGTCGGGCCATGTGCCGACGCCCAGCTCACACCGCCCGGTCTCGCCTGTACGGCATCGGCCGGAGTGGCGAGCAGGCCAAGCGACAGGGCGAGGCCAGTGACTGCCACGCCGGCACGGCGGATCTTGTCAAGCATCTGTACTCCTGTCGGCTGGGGAGATGCCCTCGGTGGCCACCTCTCTTGCAGAAACGACGATTCCTGGCCCGAGAGTGTGACCGGGGAAATCCGGACGGATTTGGACGGCACTGGGCCCGCGCATACCGCCGCCGAGTCCTATGAGGCGGTGTACCGGGTGGGCCCGGATCGCACCGATGCCGGTCCACGCCCGTACGGGGCCAAGTCGTCGGGCAGGGTGAGCCGCCAGCTCCGTGTCGTGGCGTGGTTGGCCGTCTCACACACCGCGTGGTCGCCCGCGTGGTAGCTGAGCAGCCGGGCGAGCGCCTGCTCGACCTGCGTCGCGGGATGGTCGAGCCGGACGCGTTCGGCGGCGTAGGCGTGGGTCAGGGCGTGGAGCGCGTACCGGCCGGGGACCCTTTCTAGGAGCAGGTTGGCAGCAACCAGGGCACCGAGTTGGCGCCGTGTCTCTCGGATGTCCTGATCGGACAACGCGGCTGCGGCGGCTACGTCGATGTCGGTGCCTGGATTCAGCGCGAGCAGCCGTAGTAGGCGCTGGACCGGCGCCGCTTGGGTGCTGTCGGACAGCGTGAGGGCATCGCGGAGGCCGCCTTCCAGCACCAGGGCGGTTAACGCCGGCGGGTAGTCGACCAGTGTCCACTCGGGGTGGTCACGGAGATGCCGGCCGACGACCGACAGAGCGAACGGTAGGTATCCCAGCCGGTCGGCGATGTGCCCTGCTGTGACTGGATCGGCGTCCACGCGGTCGGCGCCAGCGGTTCGTCGCAACAGGTCCGTGGCCTCGGCATGGGTGAACACTGGTAGCCGTATATGATGCGCCGCCGGTACGTCGGGTAGTGTGCTGCGACTGGTGACCAGCACCGGGCAGTTCGACGTCCCGGGTAGCAGCGCGGCAACCTGGTCGGCGCTGGCGGCATTGTCCAACACGACCAGCGTCGGGGTAGCTGCGACTTGGTGCCGGTACAGCATGACGCGGCCAGCGAGCGTGCGCGGGATCCGTTCGCCGGGAACGTTGAGCAATCGAAGGAAAGACCCCAGCACCGCGGCAGGACTGGCCGGTGGGTGATGGGAATCGACACCGCGCAGGTTCACGAACAACGCACGCTCCGCGAGTCGGCCCACGCCCACCATCTGGTGCGCGAGATGAACCGTGAGAGCCGTCTTCCCGATGCCGGCCATGCCCTCGACCACGCAGACCAACCCCGCCGCACTCGCGTCGGAGAGCATCGCGGTAACACTGTCGACTATCTGGTCTCGACCCGTGAACTCTGCGATGTCCCCGGGCACACCGTCCGACGCGGCGATCCACCCGGCGGACTCGGCCTCGCCCAGTACAACGCGCAAACTCTGCCGCCACGCGTCCACCTCGGCGCGGTCTCCATCCACCAACGCCGCCACGACAGCGAGCACCAGATCTGGGTTCGGCCGCACCCGGCCGGTGCGGAAACAGTACCCGACCGTGGCCCGGGCAGGCCATTCGTTGCCCGGACGGCCTGCGGCCTGCCACGCATGGTGGATCCGCTGGGTGATCTGGGTAATCGATGGATCTCCTGCCCAAACCTTCAACAATCGCAACTGGAGAATGAACTCATCCAGTGTTCGAGCCTGTGTTGGATCCGGTGCATCACCGGCCACGTTTATCTCCACCGCCCACAGCGATCCAGCTCGTGGCGGTGTCACCCGGCAAGATCAGTGTCTCCTCCAACCCACCGCCGACCGGCTTCACCGGTAAGCCAGAACACACATCCAGCGTCACAAGACCGCCACGCCAGGCGGAATGAGTTCACAACCTCGGACGTCAGGATCCCCATGACGCAAATCACTCGACATCGGAGGACATCCGCCCCGACGTCAGCACACCATCGTCAATCCCGCTCCAACGGTGAACTCGGAATCGCTTCAACGCTCAAAACTTCCGGCAATAATCCTTGCAATCCTACGATGAATACGAAGCCGTATAAATCCTAGCTTCAAACGCAACCTGCCTCTATCATTTAAGCCAGGGCTTAACAGAAGGGGATGCAATGGGAATGCTGCGTGTGCACTGCACACCAGAGGATCTTCTCCACGTCTCAATCGCCGAACGCCCGGCGCCGTTGGCTGAGCTCGCTCTGGCGCTCGCGATGTTGCAGCGCCACGACTCGCATCCCACGTTCGGTCCATGGCGCCGCCTGACAGCCAGGGCCCTACCGCCCCAAGCACGCCCGCTGCTGCAGCTGATCTCCCCGCTCGGTGCCGGCCCGACATTCCTGGACCCACCCGCCGACACCCTGGACGAGGGAATCGAGCGCGTGCTGTCGACCCCACGAAGCCAAGCCCGGGCTGAGCTGCAACGCATGTGCGCGATCGACCGGACCGTCACACCCTGGGTACGCCACCTGGCCGACAAGGACCGCGAAGCATGGCGGATCCTCGAGCACGCGATACATACCGCCTACGGCACCGTCCTGGACCATGCCTGGACCCGCATCCAAGCCGCTTTCCACGCCGACACCAACTGGCGCACCAAGCTGCTCGCCCGCCAAGGCCTACACGCCGTCCTGGCCAGCCTCAGCCCCACAGTCCGGTGGCGAGGCACGACTCTGGAAGCCGAGTCCTCCCGCGACATCGAAATCACGTCCCACGGGCGCGGACTCATCCTGAGTCCAACACTAACCTACGCCGGTCACCTGCTTGCGGGTCCCCATCCCAACGGCCAGATAATCCTCATCTATCCAGCCCTCACATCGCTGCCCCAACTAGAACCCGGCCCCCGCAATGATCCGATCCGTGCACTACTCGGACCAACCCGTGCTGAGGCGTTACGCCTGCTCATCCACGACCATACCACCACCGAACTCGCTCGGAAGTTGGCAATCACCACAGCAGCCGCATCAATTCAAACCAGAACCCTTCGCGAAGCCGGACTCATCACTTCCCGCCGAGATGGAAAAGCCGTCATACACCGATGCACCCGGCTCGGAGTTGACCTCCTCATCGCCAATACCGCGCCCATCCATCACGATGAACACCCAAACCGCCACGGCCATTCCGTTCTGACTTAGACGGTGTTTCATTTGGTGTGGTCACGTGATCTTGAAGCCGCCGGTCACCGTGTGGGTTGTGTGACCACTTCCCTCCTTGGTCGGCCTCGATAACGTCGATGTCGGTTACGGCGTCTATGGCTCACCAAGGTCGTGTGGCAATAGTCACGGTGTGCGGACCGCCTTGGACGGGACGGTCAGGGGATGTTGATGAGTTGGGATCGGTGTGCGCCGATCACCTCGATCCCGCGGGTACCTGTGATGCCGTCGAGCGGGATCGACACCACGTACGGCGCGGGAGGGGCAAGCCCGACACCGGTTAGGGTGCCGGTCACCTCGATACCCCAGTAGTCCGGCTGCCTGATGTAGGTGCGTGGCACCAACTCGATGCGCATGTTCCAATACGGTTTCACGCCGCGGATCACCAGGATGCCCGGGCCTGGGATGATCCCCGATACCACCTGTGCATTGCAGAAGTCGATGACGAGCCGCACCGACTGCCTCGACGCTGGACCGCCGGCCGCCTGGGCAGGCGGAGCGCCGCAGAGCACCACCGTGGCCGCGAACGCACCTACCAAGGCAACCAGACGCCGAGCCCGCACACCCCAGATGAACGCGAACATGCCGCAGAACCTCCTCAGTAGACAGACAGCGCACAGCGTCTCCCTCCGCCGCCCTGAGCGGCATCCCTCGATCGGTTGATGCCGGGCTCCGACGGGGTGAACCAGCTATGCCACCTGGCCGCGAGTGGAGTCGGGCCGGATCCGAAGGGCGGCGAACCCCCTGGGGCGGGGGAAGGTCTCGATCGCGTCGGAGGGGGCTTGGGCGATGGCACCGTACCGTCGTCAGTGTTGTGGGACATGCCGTGAGGGCACGGTGGTGATGCGTGGCGCACGACGAGTTCCCCGGTTCATGCCACTACGGTCGTCGTGTCGTGGCTACGCAGGAACGCTCAACGGGGGCATCTGTCTCGCCATATCCGCGGGATGCATCATACGGATCGGCGTGCGGTAGGCGCACGGCCGCCTTTCAGCAGTATCTCGGCAGCGCGGCGAGCCTGGAGCGCTGGCGTTGCTGCGCTGAACATGGGGAGTCGACTTCGACTATCAAGGCTCAAACGAGACGATCGAGCCCGTTGATGAGATCGGTCGGCCGGTGTGCCGCGGCCGCAGCGTGAGGCATGCACCCCTGGGGGCTCAATCGAGTGTCACGACGCCATTCGGGGTGGCCAGCACCGCACGCATCCCTGGCCGCGCCGCCTCGTGCACAGGGATCGGAACGCGAAGGGCCGCCAGGTGCCGGCCAAGACGACCTGCGTCCGGCCCACACAGAGTGAGCGATGCCAACTCGAGTTCGGGCAGTTCGTACTGTGTTGGGTGCGTCGACTCTCCCCAGTCAATCAGGAAGGGCACGATGCCGCCGGTGGCGTCGATCGTGTCCGGCGTAAGTCGCCAGCGCAGCACGTCGCCACCGGCGGTACGCCTTGACAACTCGACCGGCCCGCCGGGGTCGTATCCGTCGCGTCGGGCGACATCAACGGCCAGGTCGATGTTGTCGGTGCGGACTGCCCAGGTCAGCAAACCAGATGGCCGAACCCGATCGATGCCGAACAGTCGTCGTGACGGTGTATCTGGTGCGTCGGGATCTACACCGATGATCTCGAGATATCGGTCGTTTCCCAGTCCGACAAGGTAATTGGCTGTGCCGTACCCGGTATGGCGGCCGCCAGGGACCGGCTTGACACCCGTCGCCGCGGTGAATTCCCGAACACCGACCGGCAGATCCGGGACGCCGTACACCAGGTGATCCAGGTCAGTCATAGCCGAAAATGTAGCGGCGCGCCGGCGTCCGCAGTGTCCGACCGTGTGGTTCGGGTCAGCGCCCGTACCCGTGCTCGGTGATCTCGCGCGCCCGCGTGGCGTAGCTGGCCGGATCGTCGGGGGCGACCGTCGCGAGCCCGTCGACGTACCGGTTGAACATGCAGAACGCCGCCGCGATGAGTACGGCGTCGTGGATCTCGAGGTCGGTGGCACCGGCCTCGCGGGCCGCGTCGACGTCCTTCGCCTCCACCTTCGAGCCGTGCTGCTGGACCAGGCCGGCGATGCGCAACAGTGCGCGCAGCTTCTCCGACACCGGCGCGCTGTCGAGGTCGGCGTGCACCCGCTCGACCAGCGGCATGCCCTCCTCCAGTTGCGCCGCGGCGACCGCCGAGTGCGAGGCGGTGCAGTACACACAGCGGTTGAGGGACGACACGTACGCGGCGATGAGTTCACGCTCCCCACTACCGAGCGGGTTCGGACCGCGTAACAGGACCTCGGCGAGTTCGGTCAGCGGTCGGGCCGTCTCGGGCCGGTAGCGCAGCAGGCCGGCGATACCGGGCAGATCGTTGTCCAGATCGATGTGGGGCACGGGCGCTCCCTGGTGGTTGTGGCGTCGGGGGATGACGGTGCGCCCGAGGCCGGCGTTGGCGTTCGCGGTCACCCGACGGTAGGGCGTCGCATCGATGATCGGAACCATGAGCGGGCAGGCGCGCATCGACGCGATCTGTCCCGCGTGTGGCGTCCTGGGGCCGCTGCCCGAGGGCACGGCGACTGGTGCCCGGCCGGTGACCTCGTTCGTGTCTGTCGTGTGATTACCCGTCTACGTGCCAGAGTGGCCGGCGTCGATCGTGCTACGAAAGGGATGCCATATGGCGGAGCAACAGCGGACAGAGCGTGCGGAGTTCGATGCGTTCAACCAGCGGATCATCGCCGAGTTCCGGGCCAACGGTGGGAAGGTCGGCGGCCAGTTCGAGGGTATGAGCCTCGCCCTGCTCACGACCGTCGGCCGGAAGACCGGACAGCGCCGTACGAGTCCGGTCGCGTACATGAACGTCGACGGGCAGCCCGTCGTGATCGCGTCCAAGGGCGGTGCCCCGACGCATCCGGCCTGGTACCACAACCTGGTGGCCAATCCGCAGGTCACCGTGGAGTTCGGCACCGACACGTTCGAGGCGACCGCGGAGGTACTCCAGGGTGAGAAGCGGGACCGGATCTTCGCGAAGGTGGCGGCGATGGCTCCTGGGTTCGGGGACTACCAGGCCGGCACCACGCGGGTGATCCCCGTGGTGGCCATCCACCGCGCCGGGATCTGAGTCCGCCGCCCAGTGACTCACCGCTGTGGTAACCGGACACGTCGGGATCGGTCCGGCAACAGCAGACTGGTGAGGACGGCCGTGCAGGCGGCGGCGGTGATCACGCCGTTGGGTGGTTCCGGGGCGGCGGGCCGACGGGTGTCCGGCGGGGCTGTGGGGGATGGGTACGGTGTGCCGGTGGAGCAGCGGATCAGTCTGATCACTCTGGGTGTTGCCGACCTGGGGCGGGCGAAGGCGTTCTACGAGGGCCTGGGTTGGCGGGGCCAGGAGGTGGAGGAGACGGTCTTCTTCCAGGCCGGTGGGCTCGGGCTGGTCCTGTGGGGCCGTGACAAACTCGCCCGGGACTGCGGCCTTGAGGATGGGCAGGCCGAGGGCTTCGGCGGGATCGCTCTGGCTCACAACGTGCGCTCTGCGGCTGAGGTCGACGATCTGGTCGCGGCGGCGGACCGGGCGGGTGCCACGGTCACGCGCCAGCCTGCGGCGACGTTTTATGGCGGCTACGCAGGGGTCTTCGTCGACCCTGACGGCCACGCCTGGGAGATCGCGCACAACCCCG
>DATCXL010000297.1:0-2825 GCA_036565825.1 Mycobacteriales bacterium | reverse complement strand
GTGCAGAGCCGCCATCACACGCCCGGCGGATCCATCGAGTGGAGTCACATAACCCCCAAGACTCACAGTCTTCTCATTCATGTATCGGCCGGTCATGGCTGCGGGTTGACCCCCGGAGTTCGACGGGCTCGTCCTACCCTCGTAGCCATGGCTGATCGCGTGCTGGGCGTACCGGGCGTCGGACTGGTCGATCCGGACACTCCGCTGTTACGGGTGGACGACCTGGGAGTACTGCGCGGAGACGGCTGCTTCGAGACGCTGTGGGTGCACGACGGTGTGGTCGAGGCGTTCGAACTGCACCTTGCCCGGCTCGGACACTCCGCAGCCGCGCTGGAACTACCGGCACCGGACCTGTCCTGGTGGCGCGCGCTGGTCACCGAGATGGTCGCCGCCTGGGCGCGGCCTGACGAGGCCGCCCTGCGACTGACCCTCACCCGGGGGGTCGAGGGCACCGGCGTGCCGACCGGATTCGCGTTGATGAGCCCGCTGCCGGACCGCATCCTGGCGCAGCGACGCGACGGGATCGCGGTGATCACCCTCAACCGGGGCATGCCCGCCGACGTGCACGGGGACACGCCGTGGCTGCTCGGTGGGGTGAAGTCCATCTCCTATGCGGTCAACATGGCGGCGCTGCGGTACGCCGGCCAACTCGGCGCGGACGATGTCATCTTCGTCAGCACCGACGGTCAGGTCACCGAGGGCCCCACCTCGACGGTGGTGTGGGCGCGGGGCGACCACCTGTACACCACGCCCACCACTCTGGGCATCCTGGACGGCACCACCGTGCGTACCCTGTTCGACCGCGCCGCGGCCCACCGGTTCACCACCGAGGTGGCCCGGGCCACCGTGGACGAACTGCACGCCGCCGACGCGGTGTGGCTGCTGTCCAGCGTGCGGGGGGCGGCACGGGTCAACTCGCTGGACGGGCGGAACCGCGGCGACGCCGGCCTCACCGCACGGGTACAGGCCGCGCTCGGGCACTGACTGAGCGAGTGCATCCCTCGCCGGGGCAAAGCCCCGGCTCCAGAGCCCCCATGTCAGGGGGCATGGTGCTGCGTTGCCCTCTGCGCGGGGAGCTCCGCTCCACCCCACACCCCCCTCAGAACCCCCAAGCACAACGGACAAACGCGTACAGTCCTGTCCATCGGCAACACCATGCAGGCCGCACTCGGGCACTGACTGAGAAGGTCCATCCCTCGCATCGTCTATCGATGTCGGTTCATCCGACGGAGCTGCCAGATCCGGGCGGCGGCGGCAAGCGAGACCAACAGCGCCCCGCCCACCGCCGAGAGCAGCATCGCCACCCCCAGGGGCATGCGGCCGTGCAGGCTGACGAACGACACCCGGACCTGGGCGGTGTTCTGCGTCAGGAAGATGACCAACGGGACCAGCACGAGGAGGAACAGCACCGCGACCGTCCAGGTCCTGCTGGTGCGGGTACCCCCGACGCCACGCCCGCGTCGGGCGTGTTCGGTTCCGGTGGGGCGATGTGCCGGGTCCGGCGGCGGATCAATGCTCATCGGGGCTCCTCAACCGTCGGCCGCGACGTTACGTCCGGTCGACCGGTCCGGCTCGTCGAGCACCCACGGGCGGTAACCATGGCGAAGCGTGGTCAGCCGCGTACGCAGCGAAACGCCGTTGCACCCGGCTCGGTAGGCACGTAGCGTTCGTGGTACACGAGAAGGGAGGTGGTCCAGAGTTGAATAGTTCTCGGACTCGTGAGGTGGCTGTCCGCTAGCCGCCGTTGTACGGACCTCGGTTTCCACCGTCCGCGCGAGCAGGCCGGCGAAAACCAGACAGTCACCCGACCCCCGGGCCGTCGACCCAGTCCAGTCGACCCGCGCATTCCGCTGCGGAACGGCCCGGGGGTTGTCCGTCTCTTCTCGGGCTCTCAGGCCGGCCGGGTCGGGTCGTCGGGGCCTGCGATCGGTGGGTCCGGGGCGGCGGATGGTTGGGCCGGCGCGAGACGGTGTCGCCGGCGGCGGAACAGCCAGGCCGCGAGTAGCCCGCCCAGAAATCCGGCCAGGTGTCCCTGCCAGGAGACGAACTCCCCACCGGGCAGTGCCTGCGGCAGCAGGGAACCGTAGGCGATCGCCACCCCGACCGTGATCACCAGGTCCACCGGGCGGCGGTCCACCACGCCGCGCAGCAACAGGTAACCCAGGTAACCGAAGACGATCCCGCTCGCGCCCACCGTCACGGTGTTGGCCGGGGCGAACAACCAGACCCCCAGACCACTGGTGATGATCACGCAGAGCGTCACCGCGAGCAGTCGCCGGATGCCGGTCAGCGCGGCGACCAGACCGATCGCGAACAGCGCCGAGGAGTTCCCGGCGACGTGCTGTCTGTTCACGTGCAGGAACGGTGCGGTGAAGATCTCGGGCAGCCGGCCCGGGTCCCGGGGCTCGATGCCGTACCTGAGCACCAGCCGGTGGTGGTCCAGTGCCTCCGCGCCCTCGATCACCCACAACACGGCTATGAAGGCGACCATCGCCACCGCCGCGCGGCCCAGCGGAGTGTTCAGCCCGCCGGCATCCTCGGCGGAGGAGTGCGGGCCGTTGGGAGCTGGTCGTCGCGACCCGTCCGGCGTCGGCGGTAAGGGCACACTCATCGAGCCTCCCCGGCCATGACCTGGGCGTACAGCATACGTTCGCGGCCGTGACGTGGGTCGGGTGTTTCGGGCTGGTCAGCCGCCGACGCGGGACAACCGGGCGGACAGGTGCGGTCGCATGGGCTGGCCGACCGCGGCCATGTCCACGGCGTAGAGCAGCATCCCCTCGACGATGCCGTACAGCCGGTGGTTGGCGGTGACGTCCTTGGCCGTG
>DATCXL010000283.1:0-4561 GCA_036565825.1 Mycobacteriales bacterium | reverse complement strand
GTTCGGTGGGGTGTCGCTGCTGACGATCATGGCCGACTTCGTGAACCCCATCCAGAACCCGTTCCGCTGACCAGTCCTGCCGCCCGCTGGACCGCCGTTGGCCCGCCAACGCCCGCTGCCGGTCCGGATCGATGCCGGGTGGATGGCGCATCGTGGTGTCTCGACCAAGATGACTGCTTCCAGGCCTGGCCGGGGCGGAGCCCGGCTCCGGAGTCACGTTGTAGGGGCATGGTGCTGTGTTGCCTTCTGTGGGGGGAGCTTCGCTCCACCCCGCACCCCCCAAACCCCCACACAGCGGCGTGACCGGACCCCCCAACCGCCCACGTAACAGCGTGGCCAGGGTGGGTTCGTGCCCCTGACCCCTTCTCAAGCCACCCCTCAAACCCCCACATCAGAGCGTGATCAGGCTCCTCAGAACCCTCACGTGACGGCGTGACCAGGGTGGTCAGGGTGGTTCGCGCCCTTTACCCCCTCAGGCCCGCTGGCCTGCGGGGACGGCAGGCAGACACCTTGGAATCAACCGTCTAGGCTCGACCCGTGTGCCCGACCTGTGTGACTGACCTGACCCGTCCGAGTGAGGCGTGACGTGACCGCTGTTTCGCTTGGTATGCCCGCATCGCCGCCCCCGGCCCTGGCGCCACGCCGCGTGTCGCGGCAACTGAACGTGGGTGGGGTACTGGTCGGTGGTGACGCGCCGGTATCCGTCCAGTCGATGACCACCACGCTCACCGCCAACATCGACGCCACCCTCCAACAGATCGCCGCGCTGACCGCGGCGGGGTGCGAGATCGTCCGTGTCGCCGTGCCCAGTCAGGATGATGCCGAGGCACTTCCGGTGATCGCCCGCAAGTCGCAGATCCCGGTCATCGCCGACATCCACTTCCAGCCGCGGTACGTGTTCGCCGCGATCGACGCGGGTTGCGCCGCGGTCCGGGTGAACCCGGGCAACATCAGGGCCTTCGACGACAAGGTTCGCGAGATCGCCCGCGCCGCGGCAGACGCCGGTACCCCGATCCGTATCGGGGTCAACGCGGGTTCGCTGGACAAGCGGTTGCTGGAGAAGTACGGCAAGGCGACTCCCGAGGCGCTGGTCGAGTCGGCGCTGTGGGAGGCGTCGCTGTTCGAGGAGCACGATTTCCGGGACATCAAGATCTCGGTCAAGCACCACGACCCGGTGGTCATGGTGCGGGCCTACGAGTTGCTCGCCGAGCGGTGTGACTATCCGCTGCACCTTGGCGTCACCGAGGCCGGTCCGATCTTCCAGGGCACGATCAAGTCGGCCGTGGCGTTCGGCGCGCTGCTCTCCAGGGGTATCGGCGACACGATCCGGGTATCCCTGTCGGCGCCCCCGGTGGAGGAGGTGAAGGTCGGCATCGCCATCCTGGAGTCGCTGAACCTCCGCCAGCGCGGCCTGGAGATCGTCTCCTGTCCGTCCTGTGGCCGCGCCCAGGTAGACGTGTACACGCTCGCCGACAAGGTCACCGCGGGACTGTCCGGACTGGACGTGCCGCTGCGGGTGGCGGTCATGGGCTGCGTCGTCAACGGCCCCGGCGAGGCCCGCGAGGCCGACCTGGGAGTTGCCTCCGGGAACGGCAAGGGACAGATCTTCGTCCGGGGCGAGGTGGTGCGTACCGTGCCGGAGGCTCTGATCGTGGAGACCCTGATAGATGAGGCGATGCGCCTCGCGGAACAGATGCGGTCCGACGGTGTCGCCTCGGGCGCACCCGAGGTCGGCATCGTGTAGCGGGACACCAGCGTGCTCAGGCTCACCGGGCCGCGACTACTCGACGACCGGGACGTCCCGGCGGTACGGACCCTTCTCGACAGCGACCCGGTGGCCAACTGCTTCGTGTCCGCCCGGGTGGAGGCGGTCGGGCTGGCGCCGTGGCGGCTCGGCGGGGAGATGTGGGGGTACGGCGGCAGCCGGATCGAGGCGATCTGTTTCTCCGGGGCCAACCTGGTGCCGATCGGATCGGCTGCCACGGCACTGCGGGCGTTCGCCGAGCGGGCCCGTCGACAGGGCCGGCGATGCTCGTCGATCGTGGGTTCGGTCGAGACGGTGCGGCCGCTGTGGGAACTGCTCCGCCCGCACTGGGGGGTCGCCCGCGACGTGCGGTCGGACCAGCCGTTGCTGGCCATCAGCGGGCCGCCGGCGATCCCACCCGATCCACGGGTGCGGCGGGTGCGTCCGGAGGAGTTGGACGTCATCATGCCCGCCTGCGTCGCGATGTTCACCGAGGAGGTTGGCATCTCGCCGCTGAGTGTGGACGGAGGAGCGGCCTATCGGGCGCGGGTGCGTGACCTGGTGGAAACCGGGCGTTCGTACGCGCGGATCGAGGACGGCCAGGTGCTCTACAAGGCCGAGTTGGGCGCTGTGTCGCGGACCGCCTGTCAGGTGCAGGGGGTGTGGGTACATCCGGACCGGCGCGGGCACGGGCTTGGCGCCGCCGGCACCGCAGCGGTGGTGGTCGACGCGCTGGCCACTGCGGCACCGGTGGTGAGCCTGTATGTCAACGACTACAACGCTCCGGCCCGCGCCGCGTACCGGCGGGTGGGGTTCACTCAGGTGGGCAGCTTTATGTCTGTTCTCTTCTGAATGTCTGTTCTCTTCTGACCACTTTTCGCTGGTGGCCCGACGTCACGGGTTCGTGAGAAGCAGATCTTGATCGTGGACGGTGCGCCCCCTTGATGGTGTTCTGTTCGGATCGGAATGGCAGGATGGCAGGGGTCCCACCGGTCCCACCGTCCGAGGTCCGTCATCCGAGGAGGTTCTGTTGGTGAGCCCACGCCGTACCGTGACGGTCGCCCTGGTCCTGGGCACCGCCATGGCCAGCATGGCAGCATGCTCGGGTAGCGACGGACCCTCGCCAAGATCGGTGGCGCAGACATTTCTCGACGCATGGTCGAGCGGCGACCTGGCCGGTGCCGCCGGCCAGACCGACGCGCCGTCACAGGCCCAGACCGCGCTCACCGAGGTCGGCGAGGCGTTGTCGGCCACCAGGGTTCGGCTCGCGGCCGGCAACGCCCCGGGCAAGGGCGACTCGGTGAACGTGCCGTACAGCGCGTCCTGGGACCTTCCCGGAGTGGCCCAGCCGTGGAAGTACGACGGCAGCCTGGCAATGGTCAGGGCCAAGGACCAGGGCAAGGACGTCTGGCGGGTGCACTGGCAGTCCCAGGACATCCACCCGAAGCTGTCCGACGGTGCCAAGCTCGTTGTCACCCGCACCCAACCCGAACGGGCCGCGATCCTCGACCGCGACGGTCAGCCACTGTTCGCCAGGACCCAGGTGGTCACGGTGGGGTTGAAGCCAAGCGCGGTCACCGACCTGCAGTCGGTTGCCAACGCACTGGCCAGCGCGCTGCACATCAACGCCTCGGACATCGTCAACGATGTCGGGAAGGCCAAGCCTGACCAGTTTGTCCCGGTCATTACCCTGCGCGAGCCGGACTACGCGAAGGTCAAGGCGATCATCCACCCGTTGCCCGGTACCCAGTTCCGCACCGACGAGCGGTTGTTGGCTCCGACCGCACACTTCGCCCAGCCGTTCCTGGGCCGGGTCGGAGAGGTGACCGCGGAGTTGGTCGAGAAGTCGGACGGTCAGTACGAGACCGGCGACCAGGTTGGTCTGTCCGGTCTGCAACTTGCCCTGAACTCGACCCTCACCGGCCAGGCCGGGGTCACCATCAGGGTCACCGGCGGCTCCGGTGACCAGCAGGGTGGGGACCAGGACAGCCAGGACGGGTCCGACGGCCAGAGTGGCCCAGACGACCAGGGTGAGGTGATCGGTGAGATCGCCGCACGGCCCGGCACCCCGGTGAAGACCACGCTGGACCGCGGTGTCCAGCAGGCCGCTGACCAGGCCGTGGCGAGCGTGCCGAAGAACGCGGCGATCGTGGCACTCCGTCCGTCCACCGGCGCGATACTGGCCATCGCCAACGGCCCCAACGCCACCTTCGACATCGCGTTGTCCGGCAAGGTGCCGGCCGGGTCCACTTTCAAGATCATCACAGCGAGCGCACTGCTGTCCTCCGGAGTGGTCAGGTCCGACGCGGTGGTGGGCTGCCCGGGGACCACCACGGTGGCCGGCAAGACGTTCCACAACGAGAACTCGTTCGACCTGGGCCAGGTTCCGCTGCGCACGGCGTTCGCACACTCGTGCAACACCACGTTCATCAACCTGTCCGGGAAACTCGACGGCGGAGTGTTCGCCCAGACCGCGGCCAGTTTCGGGATCGGTGCCGGCTGGGATCTGCCGGTTCCGTCGTTCAGTGGGTCGGTGTCGCCGCCGGTCGGTGCCGCCGAGCGGGCCGCCGACGCGATCGGGCAGGGCAAGGTACTGGTCAGCCCGTTGGCGATGGCACTGGTCGCGGCCACCGCGCAGCACGGCTCAACCCCGGCACCGATGATCATCGCCGGTACGCCGGCCAAGCCCAAGCAGGCGCCCAGCGCACCGTCGGCCCAGATACTGGGACCGCTGCGGGACTTCATGCGGGCGGTGGTGACCGACGGCACCGCCACGGGGCTGACCGACGTACCCGGCGAGCCGGTGTCGGGCAAGAC
>DATCXL010000258.1:0-5431 GCA_036565825.1 Mycobacteriales bacterium | reverse complement strand
CACTGCCACGACCCGCGAGGGTGAGGACCTGGCCGCCGCCCTGGCCTGCCTGCTGCCGCCGGACTCGGTTGCGTTCTACCCGTCCTGGGAGACGCTGCCGCACGAACGTCTGTCCCCGCGTGCCGACACGGTCGGCCGCCGCCTGGCCGTACTCCGCCGGCTGGCCCACCCCAGCGCCGACGACCCGACCACCGGGCCGGTGCGGGTGGTGGTCGCACCGGTGCGCAGCGTGCTGCAGCCCCAGGTACCCGGCCTGGGGGAACTGGTGCCGGTAAGCCTTCGTCAGGGCGAGGACGCCGAACTGGACCGGGTCGTCGAACAGCTCGTGGACATCGCCTACTCCCGGGTGGAGTTGGTGGAGAAACGCGGCGAGTTCGCCGTGCGCGGCGGCATCCTCGACGTCTTCCCACCCACCGAGGAACACCCGGTGCGGGTCGAGTTCTTCGGCGACACGGTGGAGGAGACCCGGTACTTCGCGGTGGCCGACCAACGCTCACTGGAGGTGGCCGACCACGGACTGTGGGCGCCACCGTGCCGTGAGTTGCTGCTCACCCCGGCGGTGCGGCAGCGGGCCAAGGCGTTGGCCGTGGAGCAGGGTGGAGCCGGACGGGCCGACCTGGCCGAGATGTTCGAACGCCTCGCCGACGGCATCGCGGTCGAGGGCATGGAGGCGTTGGCACCGGTCCTGGTGGACGACCTGCGCTTGCTGTTGCACGAGATGCCGGCCGGCACCCACGTGCTGGTCTGCGACCCCGAGCGGGTGCGCACCCGGGCCGCGGAGTTGGTCCGCACGTCCGAGGAGTTCCTGGCCGCCTCCTGGGCCACCGCGGCTGGTGGCGGCGCCGGACCGATCGACCTGGGTGCGGCGGCCTACCGCACCGTCGCGCAGGTACGGGCCACGGCCGCCGAGATCGGCCTTCCGTGGTGGACGATCTCCCCGTTCACCGCCGACGAGGAAATCGAGTCAGACAGCCTGGTGGTCGACGCCCGGGCCGCCGAGTCCTACCGCGGCGAGACCGAACGGGCGGCCACCGACATGGCCGGCTGGATCCGGGATGGCTGGCGGGTGTGTCTGGTCTTCGACGGGTACGGGCCGGCCCAGCGTGCCGCCGAGGTGCTGTCCGGTGCCGACCTACCGGTCCGTGCGCTGCCGGGCCTGGCCGAGCCTCCGGCCGAGAGTCTGGTCACCGTCACCACCGGGCGGTTGGACCGTGGGTTCCTCAGTACGCCGCTGCGTCTGGCGGTACTCACCGAGACCGACCTGCTCGGCCAACGTGGGCAGTCCACCAAGGACATGCGTCGGATGCCCTCGCGGCGGCGCAACCAGGTCGACCCGGTGCAGTTGCGGTCCGGTGACTTCGTGGTGCACGAGCAACACGGGGTGGGCCGCTACCTGGAGATGGTGCGCCGCACGGTCCACGGCGGCGAGCGGGAGTACCTGATCCTGGAGTACGCGCCGGCCCGGCGTGGCCAGCCGGGCGACCGGTTGTTCGTACCTACCGACCAGCTTGACCAGATCACCCGGTATGTCGGCGGTGAACAGCCCACGCTGAACCGGCTGGGCGGCTCTGACTGGGCCAAGACCAAGGGCAGGGCCCGCCGAGCGGTCAAGGAGATCGCCGCCGAGCTGATCCGGCTGTACTCGGCGCGGATGGCCAGCCCCGGTCACGCGTTCGGGCCGGACACCCCGTGGCAGCGGGAACTGGAGGACGCCTTCGCCTACGTGGAGACCCCCGACCAGCTCGGCGCGATCAACGAGGTCAAGGCGGACATGGAACGTCCACTGCCGATGGATCGGGTGATCTGCGGGGACGTCGGCTACGGCAAGACCGAGATCGCGGTGCGGGCGGCGTTCAAGGCGGTGCAGGACGGTAAGCAGGTTGCCGTGCTGGTGCCGACCACGTTGCTGGTGCAGCAGCACATGTCCACCTTCGGCGAGCGCTACGCGAACTTCCCGGTGGTGGTGAAGCCACTGTCCCGGTTCCAGACCGACCGGGATGCCGCCGAGGTGCAGCGAGGCCTGGCCGAGGGCACGGTCGACGTGGTCATCGGTACCCACCGACTGCTGTCAGCCGAGACCCGGTTCAAGAACCTCGGTCTGGTGATCGTGGACGAGGAGCAGCGGTTCGGCGTCGAACACAAGGAACACCTCAAGCAACTGCGTACCGCGGTGGACGTGCTGAGCATGTCGGCCACCCCGATCCCGCGCACCCTGGAGATGTCGTTGACCGGCATCCGGGAGATGTCCACCATCCTCACCCCGCCGGAGGAGCGGCACCCGGTGCTCACCTTCGTCGGCCCGTACGATGACCGGCAGATCAGTGCCGCGATCCGCCGCGAACTGCTCCGGGAGGGGCAGGTCTTCTACGTCCACAACCGGGTCGAGTCGATCGACCGGGCCGCCCGTCGGCTGGGCGAACTGGTGCCCGAGGCGCGGATCGCGGTGGCGCACGGGCAGATGAACGAGCACGTGCTCGAACAGGTCGTGGTCGACTTCTGGGAGAAGCGCTTCGACGTGCTGGTGTGTACCACGATCATCGAGAGTGGCATTGACATCGCCAACGCGAACACGCTGATCGTGGAACGGGCCGACATGTTTGGCCTGTCCCAGTTGCACCAGTTGCGGGGTCGGGTCGGGCGAGGCCGTGAGCGCGCCTACGGGTACTTCCTCTACCCGCCGGAACGGCCGCTCACCGAGACCGCGCACGACCGGCTGGTCACCATCGCGCAGAACACCGACCTGGGTGCCGGCATGGCGGTGGCGATGAAGGACCTGGAGATCCGCGGTGCGGGCAACCTGCTCGGTGGCGAGCAGTCGGGTCACATCGCTGGGGTGGGTTTCGACCTGTATGTGCGGATGGTCGGTGAGGCGGTCGCTGAGTTCAAGGGTGAGAAGCAGGAGGAGCAGGCCGACATCAGGGTGGACCTGCCGGTGCATGCCCACCTCCCGCACGACTACCTGCCGGGGGAGCGGCTGCGGCTGGAGGCCTACCGCCGACTCGCCGCGGTTGTCGACGAGGCGGGTGTGGACGCGGTGCGGGAGGAACTCTCCGACCGGTACGGCCCGCCCCCCGAGACGGTGCGCAACCTGCTCGCGGTGGCCAGTTTCCGCGCGTTGGCCCGACGGTACGGGATCGCCGAGGTCGGCCTACAGGGCAAGGCGATCCGGCTGTCGCGGGTGAGCATGCGCGAGTCACAGGAACTGCGGATGCAAAGGCTCTACCCGCACAGCGTGTACAAGAATGCCGTTCGCACCATCTCGGTACCCCGCCCGGGGCGACCCGGGCAGCCACTGCGTGACACCGAACTGCTCGACTGGCTGGCGACCCTGCTCACCGAGGTGCTGGGCCCGCCGCCGACCCCCACGGCGGCCCCCTGAACCGCCGCCGTGAGAACCTTTGTCTCGCCTGTACCGGAGCCGGAAGAGGACACCCCCGTGAGTCGCAGTACCGCGCATCGCCCGTTGCGTCGCCGCACCGCGGTGGCCACTGCCCTCGTCGCCGTGGCGGCCCTCGCTCTGGGTTGCCAGAGCAACATGGGTGGCGCCGCTTTTGTCGGAGATCACCGGATAAGCGACAGTGATCTCAGCCAGCTGGTGGATCGGGGGCTGGCCGATCCGCAGATCAAGAAGGTGGTCGACGACAGCCTGGACGGCGACGTGGCGGCCTACCGTCGGGTGGTCCTGGACACCCAGGTGCAGCACTCGCTGATCGTGCAGGCTGGCGACAGACTGAAAGTGTCGGTCAGCGACGGCGAGGTGAGCGAGCAGCTCGCGCTGCTGGCCGAGCAGGCCGGAGGGCAGGACCAGGTGCGTGCCCTGTTCGCCCGCAACGGCCTGACCGAGCAGGACGGCGAAGAGGTGATCCGGGACCAGGTGCTGATGGCCGAGATCGGCTACGCGACCGGAGCCGCCCGACCCAGCGACAGTGCGCTGCACGACGCCTACGAGAGCAACCGCGCGCAGTACACCACGCTGACCCTGGGCGTGATCCAGACCCCGGACGCGGCCACCGCCAAGCAGGTGCGCGACCAACTCGACGGCGACCCGGCAACATTTGGCAAACTGGCCGAGAAGTACGTCGGTGGTGAGACCACCCCGGCCCCGCAGCAGGTCGGCGCGCAGAACCTGAACCAGGCGCTGCTGGACCAGGTCGACGCGGTGGAACCGGGTCACGCCTTCGTGTACAACCCGCAGGTCCCGGGCGGAGTGCCGGAACTGTTCGCGGTGATCCAACTGGTCAAGCGGGACGTCGTCCCGTTCGAGGCGGTGCTACCGCAGTTGCGCGCTGGCAGCCTGTCCGCGGCCCAGAACGCCGCGGCTCCGTACCTGGCCAAGTTCGCCAAGGAGATCGGAGTGAAGATCAACCCCCGGTATGGCACGTGGGACTTCGCCACGAACCAGGTGGCCGACCTGCCCGACCCGATGCTGAAGCTCCGACCGAAGCCGGGTCCGTCCGCCCAGTCGGGTGAGGCCGCGCCTGGTCAGCCCGCGCCTGGTCAGCCCGCGCCTGGTCAGCCCGTGCCTGGTGCCGGTGACCAGGGCGGTGCCGGCGTCCCGCCGACCGACTGAGGGTGATCACCAGCGTGCCCACCGACCGGCTGTTGCTCGTCGTCACCTCACCCCGGCTGCCCCCCGGTCTGCTGTCCTGGCAGGGTTGGCAGGCGCTGCGTTCCGGGCCGGTACTCGCGGCCGATCCGGAGTCTGCGCAGGCCCGCGCGGTACACGCGGCCGGTGTGCCGGTGGGGCGACTCGTGGCAGACGATGACCGGGCGCTTGCCGCGGCCTTCCGTGAGCAGGCCCGGGCCGCGCATGTGGCGGTGTGGCTGGCCGGACCGGACGGTGATCCGGGTTTCGCCCGCGCGCTGGCCGACCTGTTGACCGATGACGGGAGTGCGCAACTGGAGGTGGTGTACGGGTCGTGGGATCCGCCCGGCGCCCGGTTGCTGGATGTGGTGTCCACGATGGACCGGTTGCGTTCGCCCGGCGGCTGCCCGTGGGATGCCGAACAGACCCACCAGAGCCTGATGCCCTACCTGCTGGAGGAGGCCTACGAGGCCTACCAGGCGCTGGAGGACGGTGACCTGGCCGCGTTGCGTGAGGAACTGGGCGACGTGCTGCTACAGGTGGCGTTCCACGCCCGGTTGGCCGAGGAGGCCGAGGCGCCGTGGTCGGTCGACGACGTGGCCGGTGACCTGGTGGACAAACTGGTACGCCGGCACCCGCACGTGTTCGCCGACGTGGCGGTCACCGGCGCCGGTGAGGTCGCCGCGAACTGGGACGAGATCAAGCGGGCGGAGAAGGGCCGTACCTCGGTCACCGAGGGGGTGCCGATGGCGCTGCCGGCACTCATCCTGGCCTCCACGTTGCAACGCCGGGCGGCCCGGGCCGGCCTGCCGGACCATCTGGACGATCTGGTCGGCATGGTGCATG
>DATCXL010000233.1:0-3465 GCA_036565825.1 Mycobacteriales bacterium | reverse complement strand
CTGACCAAGTCTGCGCAGCCGTGTCCGTGATGTCTGGCGGCGATCGGACCGGGCGTTCCCACAACTGGCGATAATCGGACCTGGCATTCCCCGGCGCACTGCGGGTACCGTCTCCCCTCGCCGATCTTGGCGTTGGTGTTGTTATTTTCCGAGGTTCAACGACACCAACGTCAAGATCGGCGGGACCTGCCTATGCCGGTTCAGAGTTGTGCGGTCGGGGGGAATGTCTCGACCGCGTCGGTGAGGGTCTGCGCGATCGTGTTGTAGTAGGTAGCGTTTGGAACGCCGTCGGTGAGGTAGAGGGGACTCAGGGTGTTGGGATTGGCGCTGTCCCGGACGGCCTGGTCGAAGTCGACGATGTCGTCGGCGCCCATGCTGACGAAGTTGTTTCGGATTGCGGAGTTGAGTTCCTGTCGGTTCAGTTCGCGTTGGTCGGTGGGGGCGAGCCCAAGCGGTGGGACGGTGGCGAGGACGATGTGGATCGCTGAGCCGTCGGCACGCTGGAAGTTCTTGATGCAGTAGGCGCTGGTGATGCTCTTCATCAGTGCGGTGAGGTTCTGTTCGGTGTCAGCTGGGGCGACGTTCTGGAGGATGTCCTGGGCGCCGAGGGCAACGATGACCGTGCGGATGTTGGGTTCGCCGAGGATGGACTGGTTGAACGCGGCACCCGTCTCGGCGGCGCGCCACCACGCCGTGGTCTGGCTCCCGGCGAGGCTGGCGTTGACGAGGCTTCCCGGTAGGTTGGCGCCGAGCTTGGCGGGCAGGTCGTCGACCCAGGTGGATTGGTAGGTGCCGCCGGGGGCACCCTTGGCCGAGGTCTGGTCACCGAGGACCACGATGGTGCCCTGGCCCGGGTCGGCGGTGGAGACGTCGACCGCGGTCAGGAAGTAACCGTCGGTGAAGCTCGTGGTGTACGGCGCGCCGTCCTGGTTGGCGGTGGTGTCGCCGCTGGCCAGATAGTTGGTGGTGTTCCCCGCGGTGTGTACGGGTGCGGTGCTGATGGCCGTGGGCAGGTGGATGCTGACCGCGAGGTTGCCGCTGCCTGTAGTGGTATCAGGGAATGTGGCGGCGTCGCTGTAGACGTCACCGCCGGCCGGAATCGTGACCGTGTGTATGCCACATCCGGAAGGTCGTCCAGCGGTGGCGCAGAAGGACAGTTGTGCGGGCGCGGTGGTGGTCGCGGCACCGGTGCCGGACTGGGCGGCGATGGTTGCGTCGTCGATGGTGACCGGGGCTGGCACGTTGGTGTTGGACAGTCGGATCCGAGCGTTGGTGCCAGTGACGGTGGGGTGAACGACCAGACGGAGAGTCTGGTCAGCGAGCCCGGTACCCCCGGGCGGGGTGGCAGCGGCTTCGGTGGTGGCCGCTCAGGTACCGAGCCATCCGGCGTCTACCGGTCGCGGCGCGACGGCGAGGATGTGCAGCGCACGCGGGCACGTGTCCGGCAGGAGGCTGCTACCGGTGTAGGGAAGTGTGATGGACGCGAGGGTCTTGGTCGGATTGGCGGGCAGGAATATCGCGTAGATCTTGGGTTGGAAACTGCCGCTTCCGACGTTGGAGCCGTTGTCCCAGTGGGGTAGGACGACGGCAGCGGAGGAGGCGGAGCCGCCGATCCAGTCCGGTACCGAGGCGAACAGTGGATTCGAGAAGGACGAGTCACTGTAGGTGATTGTCGCTCTGGCCGCAGGGGTGGATCCGCAGGTGCTGACCACGAGCAGACCGACTGCGGTCGCTTTCACCTGCTGAGCGGTCGGCAGTGGGATGGTTTGGCCTGCGGCTATGACGTTGTCGTTGCCGGTGTCGGCGTTCGCAGCAGGCATGGTGAAGTTCGCCCCACCGATGACGACGGTACTACCGGGAGCGTATCCGGCTGCCGACAGGGTCTGGGTGGACAGGATGCAGTCTATCAGATAAAACCGAATGGGAATGCTGTATTCAAGACGATTCTGAAGCGAAGGGATTGAATGAATCGTGTCAAATGATGACGAAAATACGCTTAGTGAACCCTTTTGGATTTTTGACGGCGGAGAGAGTCTCGTCATTGATACGATATTTTGTCGACGATTCCCAGAGACATACTCAATCTTCGCCGAAAGTTTGGAGTCTGCTGATCCGATGGATATTGTATATCCAGACAATCCTAACGAGTATAGTGATGTGATCAGAGAAATGATCGTATTGCTTGCTCTCAGAACGGACGCCTCGACTCACTTTCAATTGGCCAGCTTAGCGATCTAGTGACGGAGGGTTTGGCTAGGTGCTTCGGAGAGACCCCTGACCAAGGAAGGGTTCAGATGACTGTGGAGCTTATTGCGACTAAAGCCATGCGTCGAACATAGTGGGAACGAGCAGGGACACTTGTGGCCGTGAGGCTCCATAAGCGTCACAATCGCCATGTCGAGTGGGCGGTCCAGCTTTGGCAGAACAGCCCGTTTGCCGGGATCCTGCCGTCAAGCTCGTCAGGTTGGTCAGAGGTCGCCTGGGGGGAGGGCGCGGGCGGTGGTGTCGGTGGTGAAGTCGGTGATGTCGGTGGTGAGTTGGACGGCCTCGCGGGAGTTGCGGAACAGATCGACGGCGAGCAGGGCGCGGACCTGGCCGAGCCGGCTGGTGATGCCTGCCGAGCGCTGCACCGGCGGTAGGGCGAACACCGTGGTGAGCGCGGCCTGGGCGCCGGCCAGGTCACCGCGCATGATCCGGGCGCTGGCAAGGTCGACCCGGGCGGCGTTCTGAGCGAAGTAGGAAACTCGTTCGGCCGGTAGTGAGGCGTACAGGTCGAGTGTCCGCTGGGCGTGCTGTTCGGCGGCGGTGCCGTCCCCGATGACGAGGTACGCGGTACCGGTGCCGACCTCCTGCCGCGCCAGGTTGTAGTCGAACTCACCGGAGATCGCGTTGTGCATCTCGTCGTGCGCTTCCGCCCCACGGGCCTCTTCTGCGGCCTGCACTGCCTCCGTCACACCATCCCGGTCGCCGAGCAACGCCCGGGAGCGCGCCTGAAAAACATGTAGCCGGGCGGTGGCGGTGCCGGATGGCGCGAACTCCAGCGCGTTGCTGATCACCTCGGCCGCATCACTCGCGTGGCCTTGCCAGTTGGCCATGAACGCCTGCATCCCCATCGACCAGGCACGCAGCGACGTGTGGCCAGCCAGGTCGCCGTAGGACAGAGCCGAGTCGGCGAACCTGGCGGACGCGTCCCAGTAGCCCATGTCGAATGCTGCCACCGAAAGCAGCCCGCACGCCTGGCCGGCGACCGTGTTGAGGTCGGTGAGTTGATCAGACCGGCGGGTCCGCCCGGCCAGTTCCACGGCGAACTCCCGGATCCGCCGGGCATCCAAGAACACGTCAGGCAGCGGCCGGAGGGCGTATCCGCGGGCCACCCGGAGCACGTCCGCGTGGAGTTGTTCCAGGGTGCGTTCGGCATGCCCGGCACCCAGGTCGGCGGAGTCCCTGGCCGCGTCGTCAGCCGCC
>DATCXL010000220.1:0-14237 GCA_036565825.1 Mycobacteriales bacterium | reverse complement strand
GTTCCGTTGCTCACCAGCGCCACCGGCACCCACCGACGCGCCCACACCAGCAGTTCGCACACCTGTTCGTCCAACTGGCCCACCGAGCGGCTCCACGCCTCCACCAGTTCGGTCGCCCGCTCGGCCGGTAACCAGCGCTCGGCAAGGTCAGCGGCGATCCCGGCCCGCCACTCACCGTCCTCCACCTGTCCGGTGATGGCGGGCAGGAGCCGTGTCGGAGCGAACGCGGTGCCGAGGAGCACGCCGGCGGCCAGCCCGTAGCGGCGTTCCAACGCCACTGTGACATCGGCGTCCCAGTGCCGCAGGACTCCGTCCACATCGCACAGGACGGCTTCGATGCACCTGGATGGGCGAGTCATCTGTCGACCGTACGTCCCCACGGCGCGGCGCAGGTCTGCCGGGTTCGGAGGCGGAGCGGAGCGGATCGGAACTGGGGTCAGGCGGCTTTCCCGGCGGTCTGGATCGTTGGCTACGGCACAATGGTCCGTGCGCATTCGAGCGAGCAGTGTCGAGGAGTTGCCCATCCTGCAGGAGATCGAGCGTGCGGCCGGGGAGTGCTTCCGCGACATCGGTATGCCTGAGGTCGCTGATGACGAGCCGCTGGCGGTGGAGGAGCTTCTGTCCTACCAGCGTGCTGACCGGTGCTGGGTCGCGGTAGAGGGAGCCGACCGGTTGGTCGCGTACCTGATCGCGGGCCTGGTCGACCGCAACATGCACGTCGAACAGGTGTCGGTGCACCCGGACAGTGCTCGCCGCGGTGTGGGGCGGTCGCTGCTGGAGCACGTAGCGGGCCGAGCGGTGGCCGCGGGGCTACCGGCGCTGACCCTGACGACGTTCACGCTGGTGCCGTGGAACGCGCCGTACTACCAGCGGTGCGGGTTTCGGCGCCTTGACGGAGCCGAGTTGACACCTGGACTCAGAGCGATCCGCGCGCGGGAAGCAGAGCATGGCCTGGACCGATGGCCACGGGTGTGCATGCGCCGGGATCTGTGACCCCGATGCCAGCTGGAGGCTGTCCGCAGGCGAGATTCACGCGGTCCGGCAGGCTCGTGCAGACGGTAGCTACACAGACCGCGGCCCCAGGTCGGGGAGAACCCGAGCCTGGGGCCGCGGTGGAACATGCTACGAGGTGGTCAGGACTGCGGGTCCTTGGGTCGCCCGGCCAACTCCCGTTCCCGTTCCTGCTCCTGCTCGATGGCGGCCGGTTCCTCGATGGGGGAGAAGAAGCCCCTGATCGCCCGACCGAGTCCGCTGACCTGGTTGAGTCGCTTGGGCACTCCGGTCCCGGCGTACTCCAGAGTCCCGTGCCCGTGCTCGTCGACCGGTCCGAGCGGCTGGTGCACCTCGATGTACTCACCGTGTGGCAGCCGCTTGACGATGCCGGTCTCCACACCGTGTTCGAGCACCTCACGGTCGTGTCGCTGCAGGCCCAGGCAGATCCGGTAGGTGACCCAGTAGGCGATCGGAGGCGCCACCAGTAGTCCGATCCGACCGATCCAGGTCATCGCGTTCAGGCTGATGTCGAACTCGGCGGCGATCAGGTCGTTGCCGCCCGACATCAGAAGCACCAGGTAGAACGCGATCGACATGGCGCCCAGACCGGTACGTACCGGCACGTCCCGTGGCCGCTGGAGCAGGTGGTGATGTGCCTTGTCCCTGGTCAGCTTCGCCTCGATGAACGGATACAGGGCAAGCAGGGTGAAGATGACCCCGGGCATGACGATCGTCGGCCAGAAGAGGGGCGAGATCGTGTGGTTGAACGCGTGGATCTCCCAGGACGGCCACAGTCGGGTGGAACCGTCCAGCCAACCGATGTACCAGTCGGGCTGCGACCCGGCGCTGACCTGGGCCGGGTTGTAGGGGCCGTACAGCCAGATCGGGTTGATCTGCGCCACCCCACCGAGCAGCGCCAGCATGGCGAACACCACCATGAACAGGCCGCCGCCCTTGGTGGCGAAGAACGGGATCATCCGAACGCCCACCACGTTGCGCTCGGTACGACCCCGGCCCGGGAACTGGGTGTGCTTGTTCTTCACCACCAGGGCGAGGTGCAGCGCGATCAGGGCGAAGATGATGCCGGGTACGAGTAGTACGTGCGCGATGTAGAGCCTTCCGACGATCTCGGTGCCTGGGAACTCGGTACCGAAGACCAGGAAGTAGACCCAGGTGCCCACCACCGGAATGGACAGCATGATCGCACTGGCGATCCTCAGACCGGTGCCGGACAGCAGGTCGTCGGGCAGCGAGTATCCGGCGAAACCCTCCAGCAGGCCCATCACCAACAGTCCGACGCCGAGCAACCAGTTGAGCTCACGCGGCTTACGGAACGCGCCGGTGAAGAAGGTACGCAGCAGGTGCACGACGATCGCGGCCACGAACAGCAGTGCGGCCCAGTGGTGGATCTGCCTGATGACCAGCCCACCGCGCACGTCGAAGGAGATGTTGAGCGTGGAGCTGTAGGCCCGGGACATCTCGATCCCGCGCAGCGGGGTGTAGCTGCCGTTGTACCTCACCTCCGCCATCGACGCGTCGAAGAACAGGGTGAGGTAGGTGCCAGTGAGCACCAGGATCAGGAATGAGTACAGCGCGATCTCGCCCAGCATGAACGACCAGTGGGTCGGGAAGACCTTGTTGGCCGTCTTGCGGAGGGCACCCGCGGCACCGAGGCGCTCGTCCGCCCAGTTGGCGGTCTGATCGGCGATGTTCGCGTTCTGGCTCATGGACGCTCCCAGAAGGACGGGCCGATCGCCTCACGATAGTCGCTCCTGGCCACGAAGAACCCCTCGCTGTCGACCGTGATGGGCAGCATGGGCAGTGGCCGGGTGGCCGGACCGAAGACCGGCTTCGCGTCCAGCGTGACGTCGAACTGTGACTGGTGGCACGGGCAGAGGATCCTGCCGGTCTGCTGCTCGTAGAGGGAGACCGGGCAGCCGGCGTGGGTGCAGATCTTGGAGAACGCGACGTAGTCCCCCCAGCCGAAACCCTCCTGCCCCTTGCGCGACGCGATCTGCTGACCTGGACGCAGCCGGATGAGCATGGTGGCCGCGTCGGCGGACTTGGTACCGCCAGGCACCCCGGGGAACACGGTCTCCAGTGCGCCGGGTTCCATGTCCTGCGGGCGCATCGGCACCCCGTCGTACCGGACCAGCCGGGCGCCCTCCTTCCACGGGGTGGTGAACAGGGCGCGCTTCGGGTTCTTGATCAGGCCACCCAGCGGCACCACCGCAAGCAGGCCCATCGCGCCGCCGGCCAGGCCCAGGGATCGGCGCAGCAGCTTGCGCCGGGGCAGGCCGGTGGTTACCAGGGCGTCACGCATGGTGGCCGCGGTGGTCTGCCGGTCGAGTTCGTCAGAACGGTTCCCATGCCGATACTCGACTGCCTCCTCGTGCGGCATGAGCAGCTTGCCCCACAGCACAATTCCGGCTCCAAGCCCGAACAGCGCCAGAGCCATGCAGATACCGAGAGCCGGAGTGTATGTCCAGTACGCGAAGAATGAGTGGTCGCCTGGGCTGAACTCCCACGGCCACGCCACAAAGATGACGATGAACGCGACCACCGACACGAAAGTGAGCAGGAAGCACGCCGCCACCTTGCGCTCGGCGCGCCGACCGAGCTTGGAGTCGGGTGGTGCCGGGTTGTGTACCGAAAGGACGTGTACGTCGTCGAGTTGGGCGGCGGCGGCACGGAACCGTTCGGAGTCGCTCATCTCCTCCAGATCGTCGACGGTCAGGTCCCGCGACCTCGACGGGTCCCGATCACTCATGACTTCGCTCCGATCCACAGCAGCGCGGCCACCAGGCCTCCGACACCGACGACCCAGATGACCAGACCCTCGGGCACCGGACCCTCACGACCCAGACCGTTGCCGCCCGGGTCGTTGGTGTCCTTCAGCGTCTGGACGTAGTTGATGATCGAGCGCTTCTGGTCCGGGGAGATCTGGTTGTCGTTGAAGACGGGCATGTTCTGCGGACCGGTGAGCATCGCGCTGTAGATGATCTTGTCGTTGGCATTGGCCAGGCTCGGTGCCTGCTTGCCCGAGGACAGGGCACCGCCGCGGCCGGCGAAGTTGTGGCAGGACGCGCAGTTGAGCCGGAACAGTTCGCCGCCCTCGGCCACGTCGCCGTCGTGCAGGTCGCCGGACGGGATGACCGGGCCGCCACCGTTGACCTGGACGTACGCCGCGATCTGGTTGACCTGCTCCTCGGTGTACCTGGGCTTCTTGGCCGCGACCTGCGCCTCCTGGCGGACCGCAGGCATCCGTCCGGTCGAGACCTGGAAGTACACGGCCGCCTCGCCGACGCCGATCAGGCTCGGCCCGCGGTCGTGCACACCCTGCAGGTTGCGGCCGTGGCAGGTGATGCACCCCTCGTTGTAAAGCTGCTCGCCCATCCGGACGTCCACCGACTGGTTCGCGTCGTCCTGGGCGTGGCTGGCCGGCGCGAGCACCGCGTACCCGACGCCGACGGCGCCGAGCGCGACGCCGAGCGCGAGCACTCCCGAGGCTCGGCGCCGCAGTCGGGCGAGCCGACTCGGCCGAGGTTCTGTGGGCTGACTCATCAGTGGGCACCTTGGGGTAGTGGACGGTGGCCCTGCAGCGGCGGGCGGGTGGCCCTCACACCAGTTGGCGGGCACTTGACTTGAGTTGGTGTCATGGCGAGGAGCTACTGGATCAGATAGATCGTGGCGAACAGCCCGATCCAGACTACGTCCACAAAATGCCAGTAATACGACACGACAATCGCAGTGGTGGCCTGGGCCGGAGTGAACCTGCCCATCGTCGAGCGCATCAGCATGAATATGAACGCGAACAGACCGCCGGTTACGTGCAGACCGTGGAAACCGGTGGCCAGGTAGAAGACCGAGCCATATCCGGACGAGGAGATCGAGGTGCCCTCTCCCACCAGCATCCGGTACTCGTTCGCCTGGCCCAGAACGAAGGCCAGACCCAGCAGGAAGGTGAGGGCAAACCAGCGCCTCAGGTTGTAGACATCTCCACGCTCGGCCGCGAAGACGCCCATCTGGCAGGTCACCGAGGACAGCACCAGGATGATCGTGACGGGTAGGGCGTAGGCGACGTCGAGGTGGGTCGGGGGTGGGGGCCAGGGTTCGCCGTGCGCGGCCTTCACCGTGAAGTACATCGCGAACAGTGCCGCGAAGAACATCAACTCCGAGGAGAGCCACACGATGGTGCCTACGCTCACCATGTTGGGGCGCGTCAGCGAGTGAACCCTGCCGGCTTCGAAGGGGGCTACGGTGGAGGTCACGCGCGTCATTATTACCCCCGAGCGGCTACGCCGGACGCCGGGGTCGGCTTGGGCGCGCCTGGGTGGTTGAGTCCAGGATGTCTCCGGTCGCGCTGCTGGTGGAGAGGTGTTGAAGGAGTGTGGGGTGGAGCGAAGCTCTCCCCAAAGAGAACAGCGTGAACAGCACGCCGGCCCGCGGGTTCGAGAGGGTGCGGGTGGAGCGAAGCTTCCCCCGCAGAGGGCAACACAGCACCATGCCGCCTACGGCGTGATTCCGGGGCCGGGGCTCCGCCCCGGCGAGGGTCTGGCATCAAGCGCCTAGTGTGGTTCCGTGCTCCGTCACCCACTCGCGATCGGCGTGGATCCAGGGTCGCTTCCGAGGTTCACGCCGGTCAGACTGTTCACCGAGACCGAGATGGACCCGTTCCTGGTCACCGGGTTGGTGGTCGCGGCCGGGCTGTATCTGTGGGGCGTACGGACCCTGATCGCACGGGGTGACCGGTGGAACACGTGGCGGACCGTGTCCTGGCTCACTGGTGGGCTCGGGACCATCGCGTTCGCCACCATGAGCGGCCTGGGTGCCTACGACAACACCCTCTTGAGCGTCCACATGGTGCAGCACATGGTCCTGTCCATGGTGTCGCCGGTCTTCCTGGCGCTCGGCGCGCCGATCACGCTGGCTCTGCGCACGCTGCAGCCACCCGGTCGGCGGGTGCTGTTGGGGGTGGTACACAGCCGGGTGGCGAAGGTTCTGGCGTTCCCTGCGGTGGGGTTGGCATGGTTCGTGAGTACACCGTTCGCGCTGTACTACTCCGGGCTCTATTCGGCATCGCTGCAACACGACTGGTTGCATGAGCTACTACACATCCATTTTGTTTTGGTTGGATGCTTGTTCTTCTGGCCGCTGCTCGGGCTGGATCCGATCCCGGGCCGCGTCGGGCATCCGCTCCGCCTGCTGGTGTTGTTCGCCTCGCTGCCCTTCCACGCGATCCTCGGTCTGACGATCATGGGCGGACACGATCTGATCGGCGGCGACTACTACCCGGGTCTGGGGCTGGGTTGGTCCGATCCGTTCTCCGACCAGAAGGTCGCCGGGGGACTGCTGTGGGCGTCCGGTGACATCATTGGTCTGCTCATGCTGTCGGCCGTGTTCGTCCAGTGGGTCGCGGCCTCCGAACGGGAGGCGGCCCGGGAGGACCGTCGGCTGGACCGACTGGAGGCGATGGAGGCCGTCGGGGCCGCGGTGGCAGACGGGTTGTCCGCCGCGACCGTCCCGGACGTTGACCCCGGGCACCGACCCGCCGACGGCGGGGCAGCCTCGCCCGATGACGGAACCGCTGCGGACAGGTGATGACCGGGCCAGCCTGACCGCCCGACAAAGTGACCATTGACCGATTCGTCCAACCAGCCTAGGGTAAGTTGGTCCGTTCGCGTCCGTGCTGGGGGAGCGGCCGTTCCGTCAGGGAGGGCTCCGGTGGTCGCAGGTACACGTCCTGGTTCGGGCGCTCGCAGGCCGGTGCGCAAGTTCTCGACCGACGCCCGGTACTGCACGGTGTGCGGGGAACGGTTGTCGTCGTACAACCCCGGGCCGAACTGTTTCGTTCACTCGTCGCTGGTGCAGCGTCGGGAACCGACCGGTCCTGCTCCCCGCCGGGTACCGGCGCGACACTGACCGGCCGCCTCTGCCCGCACTCCGGCCGCACTCCGGTCCGGCGGGTGTCCCGCGGCCCTACCGGACCCGCCGGGTGGCTACGATTCGGGGGTGCGTCCAGTACCACGATCCGGGGAGCCCCTCGCATGACCAGCCCTATCGACCGCGGCACCCATACCGTTCTCGTCTTCAGCCAGAACTCGGCGGTGCGTGAGGCTGTCCGCGCCGCCGTGGGGCGCCGTCCGGCCCGGGACCTGGGCCGGATCTCCTACGTGGAGTGCGCGACCGGTGACGAGGTGGTGGCCCGGATCGATGCTGGCGGCATCGACCTGGCGATCCTCGACGGTGAGGCCCAGCCGACCGGCGGGATGGGCATCAGTCGCCAGTTGAAGAACGAGATCGCGCAGTGCCCGCCCATCTGCGTGCTGCTGGGCCGACGGGACGACCGATGGCTGGCCACCTGGTCGCAGGCCGACGCAACCGTCACCCGGCCACTTGACCCGGTGACCACCGCCCGGACAGTGGCCGAACTGTTGCGGGCCCGGTCGCACGGGGCCGGCACGGTCCGGTCCGCGGCCCGGTGAGTCCGGTCGTGGGTACGCGGTGACCGAGAAAGAAACCCGCGCCTGGTCGGAACTCCTGGCCGCGCTGTTGGCAGGTCGGAACCTGGACACCGAGGACACCGCCTGGGCGATGGCCGAGATCATGGCCGGCGAGGCCACCGCGGCCCAACTCGCAGCGTTCGCTGTGTTGCTGCGAGCCAAGGGGGAGTCGGCCGCCGAAATCGGCGGACTGGCGCGGACCATGCTGGTCAACGCCTCACGGATCCGACTCACCCAACGCGCCGTGGACGTGGTGGGCACCGGGGGTGACCGTGCGCACACCGTCAACATCTCCCCCATGGCCGCCATCGTCACCGCGGGTGCGGGCGCCCCGGTGGTCAAGCACGGCAACCGGGCGGCCTCCTCGGCGTGCGGCGCGGCCGACCTGCTGGAGGAACTGGGGGTGGCCATCGACCTGCCGGCGGCCGGCGTGACCCGCTGCGTGGAGGAGGCCGGCATCGGCTTCTGCTTCGCACCGGTCTTCCACCCCGGGTTCCGGCACGCCGCGGCATTCCGTCGGGAGTTGGGCGTGCCCACGGCGTTCAACTTCCTCGGCCCGCTGACCAACCCGGCCACGCCCGAGGCTCAGGCCGTCGGCTGCGCCGACCCGCGGATGGCGCCGGTGATGGCTCAGGTGCTCGCCGAGCGCGGGACCACCTCCCTGGTGTTCCGCGGTGACGACGGACTCGACGAGCTGACCACGACCACCACCTCACGGGTGTGGGTGGCTTCCGACGGTGCGGTGACCGAGACCACCGTGGACCCGGCCGCGCTGGGACTGCGGCCGGCGTTGCCGGAGGCGCTGCGGGGTGCTGACGCGCGGTTCAACGCGGGTGTCGCCCGCGCGTTGCTGGCCGGGGATCGGGGGCCGGTGCGCGACGCGGTGTTGCTCAACGCTGCCGCCGCGTTGGCCGTCTACCGCGGTCTGGACTCCCCGTTGACCGACGCGTTGGCCGTCGGTCTGGTCGAGGCGGCCGAGTCGGTGGACAGCGGCGCTGCCGGCCGGGTGCTGGAGCGCTGGACGGAACTCTCCCAGAAGTTGCGTTGACACCGCGGCATCGCCGAAGCCGGGGCTCTGCCCGGCAAGGGATTGGAACTGATTCTCAATCCGCGTCGTAGCCGATGGCGAAGGCAGCCTCCAGGTCATGCCGGGAGTAGGCCCGAAACGCGATGTGGGTCTCGGTGTCCCGCACGCCCGGGACCCTGTTGAGTCGTCCGGCGACCACTTCGGCGACATCCTCGAACGCGCGGACCCGCACCACCGCGATCAGATCCACGTTGCCCGCGACGGAGTACACCTCGCTGACCCCGTCGATACCGGCGATCGTCTCGGCCACCTCGGGAATCTGGTCGGTGGCGACCGTGACCATGACAATGGCGGTGATCACGCGGGCTCCTCGACAGTCGTGGGTTGGTCGCCCCGATGCTAGATGATTGCTTCCGGGCCCTCGCCGGGGCCGAGCCCCGGCTCCAGAGTCCCGTTGTGCAGGTGGACGTGTTGTGTTGCTCCCTGGGGGAGCTTCGCTTTACCCCGCACCCCCCTCAAACCCCATATGACAGCGTGACCAGGCCCCTCAAATCCCCACCTGGCGGGGTGGTCAGGGTGGTCAGGTTGGTTCGTGCCCCTGCCCCTCGACCGCATGGCCCACGGGGCGATCAGCGGATCCCTTGGAATCAACTGTCCAGACGAGTGGGTCCTGTCCATCGCTGGGGCACAACCCGGCTCCGGGGCCCCGCTGTTCCGGGCCGGGCGGTGTCGGCGGCACGGATCTCCAGGCACCGGTGTGTCAGCGACTCGCCACCGCGCCGCGACAGGAGCAAGCTGGGGACATGACCAAGGCGCAGTTCGCGGCCGAGACCGGGTCGCACGGTGAGTGGGTACGGCAGGCCAACGCGTTCACCGACAGGGTGACCGCGGACGGATCGAGCGGCTACCCGGTGGAGTCCGGCAGGTACCACCTGATCGTGTCGCTGGCCTGTCCGTGGGCGCACCGGTCGATCATCGTCCGACGCCTGCTGGGCCTGGACCAGCACCTGTCGATGGCGGTGGTCGATCCGATCCGGGACGAGCGGGGTTGGCGGTTCAGTCTCGACCCGGACGGACGCGACCCGGTGACCGGCGCGAGCTTCCTGTCTGAGTTGTACCTGGCCACTGATCCGTCGTTCCAGGGCCGGTACACGGTGCCGTGCCTGTGGGACCGCAAGAACGGCCGACTGGTCAGTAACGACTATCCCCGGCTGACCGTCGACCTCGACACCGAGTGGCGCGAGCTGCACGCTCCCGGGGCTCCTGACCTGTATCCGGAGGACCTGCGAGCCGACATCGACGCGGTCGACGAGGTGGTCTACGCGGATGTGAACAACGGCGTGTACCGGGCCGGGTTCGCCACCACCCAGGAGGCCTACGAGCAGGCCTACGACCGGCTCTTCGCCCGGCTGGACCGGCTCTCCGAGCGGCTGTCCGGGCAGCGGTACCTGGTGGGGGACCGGCTCACCGAGGCTGACGTGCGGCTGTTCACCACCCTGGTCCGGTTCGACGCGGTCTATCACGGCCACTTCAAGTGCAACCGAAACAAGTTGACCGAGATGCCGGTGCTCTGGGCGTATGCCCGGGACCTGTACCAGCACCCGGGCTTCGGGGAGACAGTCGACTTCGACCACATCAAGCGGCACTACTACGGTACCCACGGGATGATCAATCCGACTCTGATCGTTCCAAAGGGACCTGATCCGACCGGCTGGCAGCAGCCCGCCGGACGCGACGGGCTGGGCTGAGCACTGCACCACACCGGGCCTGGACGTTCGTGTCACTGGCGTCGGCCAGGCCGCCGGGCGTGCGGTGTACCGGAACCCCCCACGTCGGCCTGCCAGGCGGGTAGCACGCTGAACGACTCAGGTGCCCGCGCGGACCGGACGCGACTCCGGTCGGCGCCGGCTGTCGGTGTTCCGGTGCTGCTCGCCGAACGGGTCAGCCGCGGATGGTGCGGCGTCGGCCAACGCGAGCCAGCGGTGCAGCGAGCCGGCCCCGTGTGCGCGACAGGTCCAGTCCCCTTCCAGCTCAACCAGCCGGCTGCCCGGGGACTCCAACCAACGCAGTACACACTCGGTCTCCTCGGCGGTGGCGGCCGGCAGTGGTCCCGGCCCCAGCCGGACCGTCTCAGCGGTCGCGACCAACGCGTCGATGTACGGTCGGGGCGCCGCACCGCACGGCGCCACCCCCGCACCGACCAGTCGCCCGTGCGAGAGCACCGCGAGTTCCCAGCCGCCCGAACCGTCCGGGCGGGCGGCGACCAGGTGCGGTACCGAGGTCAGTCCGGTCAACCGTTGTAGCCGGGTACAGGCTCGCAGCAGCGCGGCGGCCCGGTCCCGCGTCGCGGCGGCCTCCTCGTAGCGACCGGCGGCTGACAACCGCTCGATCCGCCGCCGTAGCGGGGCGAGCAGGGGACGTATGTCGCCGTCGAGCGCGTCGCGTAGTCCAGAGGTGAGCACGGCGTACTCCTGCCTGCTCTGGCCACCTTCACAGGGCGCGCCACACCGGCCCATGGCGGCCAATGCGCAGGCCGAACCGCGTGGCACCGCCGGCAGTCGGTCGGTGCACTGACGCAACGGCACCGCCTCGTGTATGGCGGCGACCACCTCGGTCGCGGTCCGCCGGGAGGAGAACGGCCCCAGCAAGAGCCCGGTGCTCTCACGCACGGTGCGCACGAGCGACAGGCGAGGATAGGGCTCCGCCGTGAGCTTGATCCACAGGGCGCGTTCCGGGAAGCGTGACCTGCGGTTGTACCTGGGTTTGTGTTCGGCGATCATCCGCAGTTCGCGAACCTGGGCCTCCAGGGCGTGTGCGCACACGATCGCCTCGACCCGGTCTGCCAGTCCCAGCATCTCCCGGATCCGGGTGCGTGTCTCGCCGGAGACGAAGTAGGAGCGGACCCGGGTTCGGATGTCCTGGCTGGTGCCTATGTACAGCGGCAGCCCGCGCTCGTCCCGGAACACGTACACGCCCGGGGCGTGGGGCAGCGAGTCGGCCAGGTGCCGCTTGCGTCGCTGCGCCGCGCTGACCTGGTGGCTGAACGCGGTCAACTCGTCCAGGGACTGGACGCCCAGTGGCCCCAGGCGCTCCAACAGTCCGTGCAGGACGTCCACGGTGGCTCGGGCATCATCGAGCGCGCGGTGTGTGGGCGGTGTGTGTGCGCGGAAGAACCGGGCCAGGGTGGCGAGCTGGCGGTTCGGTACCTCGTCGCGGGTGAGCACGCGGCGGGCCAACACGGCCGTGTCAACCACCCGGAACACCGGCCATGGCCGGCCGGTGTGGGTACACGCGGCACGCAGGAAACCCATGTCGAACGGGGCGTTGTGGGCGACCAGCACGGCACCGCGGGCGAACTCCAGGAAGGCTGGCAGCGCCGAGTCGATCGACGGCGCGGGCAGCACCATGGCGTCACTGATTCCGGTCAGCACGGTGACGAACGGCGGGATGGGGGCGCCCGGGTTGACCAGGGTCTGGAACTCACCCAACCGCTCGCCGCCGCGTATCCTGACCGCTCCGATCTCGGTGATGGCGTCGGTACCCGGAGCGCCCCCGGTCGTCTCCAGGTCCACCACCACGAAGGTGACCTCGCGCAGTGGTTCACCGAGCTCGTCGAACGATGCCTGCACGTACGTTGTCGCGGGGGAGGATGGCACCCAGGCACCGTAGGCGTTGGAGCTGACAGTTCGCGTGTGGGCCACGGCCCGGTTCCGCTGGGTCGTCGGCTCCGGTGCTGTCGGGCGTCGCGTGTCGCCCGGCACTACTCTCGGAGCCGTCCAGCCCGCAGTCCACACCAGAGGAGCCCGCGTGTCTGTTCCGGTCGACCCGGCCCGTCGACACCAGGTACGGGGTGGCGAGCGCCCCCGACCCGGCCGGACCGATGTCCGGTGATCGGCCGGCCGTGCGAGGGCGTCCGGGTACTGGATCTGACCCGACTTCTGCCAGGTGGGTTCGCGACCGCGGTGCTCGCCGATCTGGGCGCGGACGTCATCAAGGTGGAACAGCCTGGGCGTGGAGACTACATCCGGGCCTTTCCGCCGCATGCCACTGACGGACGATCCGCCTACCATCTGGCGCTGAACCGCGGTAAACGTTCGGTCACGCTCGATCTGTCCGCTCCCGATGGTGTGGCGATCCTGCGGGACCTGGTGGGTACCGCCGACGTGCTGATCGAGTCGTTCCGACCCGGCGTGATGGATCGACTCGGCGTCGGCTACCAGGCACTGCGGGCGGTCAATCCGGCTCTGGTGTACGTGGCGGTCACCGGGTACGGCTCGACCGGGTCGCGGTCGAACCAGGCCGGCCACGACATCGACTACCTGGCGTATGCCGGCGTGCTGGCCGGGTCCGGGCCACCGGACCAGCCGTGGCAACCCCCGGTTCAGGTCGCCGACCTGGGCGGTGGGGCATGGCCCGCGGTGGTGGCGGTGCTCGCCGCGCTACGGGCCCGCGACCACACCGGCGAGGGCCAGTTCTGCGACGTGTCGATGACCGACGGCGCGCGGGCCTGGCTGGTGCTCCAGGCCGCGGCGTACAGCCTGACCGGTCGGGTGCCCGGGCCCGGTACCGACGCACTCGCCGGTGGGCTGGCCTGCTACCGGGTGTACCGCTGCGCCGACGGGCGGCATGTCGCTGTCGGAGCGCTGGAACCCCGTTTTTTCAGCACCCTGCTGACCACCCTGGGGGTTCCCGAACTGTCCGGGTGGCACCTGGACCCGATCCGCCAGGACGAGTTGGCCGGACGACTCGCCGCGATCTTCGCCACCCGTACCCGGGACGGATGGGCCGAGCTGTTCGACGGCGTGGACGCCTGCGTGGCGCCGGTCCGCGACCTGGCCGAGGCGCTCGACGACGAGGTGGCCGCCGAGCGCGGCACGGTCACCCACACCACGCTGTCCGACGGCACGCCGTTCCCGGTACTGGCGCTCGCACCTGTCCTGTCGGCCACCCCGGCCCAGCCCGGGGAACTGCCGTCTGACCTTGGCGCCGACACCGATGAGGTGCTCTCCGGACTGGGTCGTTCGGCCGAGCAGATCGCCGAGCTACGTGCGCGGGGTGTGTTGTGACCGAACAGGATGAGCCCGTACTGCCCGAGCCGGTACTGCCCGAGCCGGTTCGCCAACGGGTGGTCGGGCTGGCCGCGGACACGCTCGGCCGGCTCGGTCACGACGAGGTGCCTGGCATGTTGCGGGCGGCGGCACGGTTCACGCCGAGTAAACGGGCCCGACTGGCTGGTGGCGCGCTGGCCACCGCGTTGGAACGGGACCGACTCTTCCGGCTACGGACCGTGGAGCGTGCCGAGGCCGAGGCGCCGGCACTGGTCGGCGCGGTGCGCGGCGGTGAGTTGCCGCCCGCCGCCGATCCGGTGGAACTGGCCGCGGTGGCATACCTGTTGCGGCAGGAGGGCTGGCAGGACTACGTCCGCCGCGCCGCGGACGCGCTGCGGGAAGGTGCCGACCGGGCGCGGGCCCGGGAACGTGACGAGGCGATGGCCCGTCTGCGCGCCCAGTTGGAGGAAGCCCGCGCCGCGTTGGGCACCGAGGCCGAGCGCTATGCCGGGCAGGCCGAGGCGATGCGGGCCGAACTGGACACCCTGCGTCGGCGGCTTCGCACGCAGACCGGTGAGCTGCGTGCCGCCCAGCGGGCCCGCACAGAGGCGGCCGAGGCGTTGGCCGAGGAGCGGCGGCGGGCTGCTGCCACCGACTCGGCCACGC
>DATCXL010000211.1:0-6229 GCA_036565825.1 Mycobacteriales bacterium | reverse complement strand
CGATGCCGGCGTCGACGTGGCGTTCGGTGGCGGTGGATGGCCAGGTCGGTATTCCGTCGTCAGGTGTGTCGGCGGTGCAGGTGACGGTGACGGCGGTGGCGCCGGCGTCGATGGGTATCGTGCATCTGGCACCGGATGGGGTGGCGGATCCGCCGTTGTTGAGCAACCTCGTCTATAACATTGGTTTGACGGGGACAGTTTCGAATACGGCGATTGTCGCTGTGGGGTCGAACGGGAAGATCCAGGCGATGGCCGGATCGGATGTGGATCTGCTGCTGGATGTGCAGGGTTACTACACGGCGGGGCAGACGGCTGGCGGTGGTTATGTGCCGGTGGCTGGCGCCCGAATCGTGGACACCACGACCGGGCTGGGTCTACCCAAGGCCAAGCTTTCTCAGGGCAGTACAACGACGATTCAGGTGACTGGTTTAGCGGGTGTCCCGGCGGGGGCTTCTGCGGTGTTCGTGACGTTGACGCCGACGAACTACTCCCCGGACGCGGACGGGTTCCTCACCGCGTTCCCGACTGGTGATCCTCGGCCGGTTACGTCCATGAATTTCCCGCATAACATTACCACGGCCATTGGTGCGATGGTTGATCTGAATTCCAGCGGTCAGTTCTCAGTGTACGAGGGTTCGGTCATCGGTGGTTGGGATCTGCGGGTCGATGTCATGGGGTATTTTTCCGCCACGAGTGGTACGGGGGCGTTCACTCCGGCGGTGACCCGCGTTTTTGACTCCAGGTCACATGCGCAGTTGGCGGCTGGGACGACCCAGACGGTGCCGGTCGCGGGGGTGAAGGGTGTGCCCGCGGCGGGGAGTGGGATCAGCGCGATTGCGATCAATGTGCAGGTGATCGCGTCGGGTACCGCTTCGGGTTATCTGCGGTTGTGGGGTAGTGACCAGCCGGAACCGACGACCACGTCGATGATGAACTTCGGCACGGGTGATGTGCGCAGTAATCTGGCGGTGGTTCGACCTGGCGGGGACGGCGGGGTCATTATCCGGAACAGCGGCACGGGTCCGGTGGATTTCGTGTTCGATGTCGAAGGCTGGTACACGACGCTGGGGGCAGCGATTCCATCCGGCCAGTCGCGTACCCAGGAGCGGATCACGCTGCAGGGTACGGCTACTGGTGGCGGGGATTGGGTCACCTACCGGTATCGGGTGGGGACCACGGCGAATTTTGGTGACGTGCCGGTGGCCGACGTGACAGTGCCTGGAACGGGCACCCATCCGTCGGCGTGGCCGGTCCAACGGAATGGTTCGGACACCTTCGACCCTTACACCTGGGATGTCAAAGACACCCTGACCGCCGTGCTGGGTTCCCCAGCGGACAGTCTGGTCCAGGTCGAGGCCTGCTTCGGGACGTCGTCGACCGACCCTGATCCGGCGTGTTCGATGCCCTCGAACGTGTCGTTCTCACTGCATGCCTTCGGTGACTCCTACGCCACCGCGCCGGCAGGTCCGGGGGCGGTGTCGCTGTTGACCGGCGATTTCCAGATCTCCTCCACCGATGCCAGCGTGGCCTCCTACCTGGGTGAGTTGTCGATTGGTCGGACCTTGACGACACTGGCACCCTCGGGCGAGTCGGCCAGTGCGGCCGGGGTGTTCGGTCCGAGTTGGACCGCGGACCTGAGTGGCCCGGACGCGGGGGCTGCCAGCCTGACGGTCACCGACGAGAGTTCGTCAGGGTATCTACTGTTCACTGACACCGATGGTGGCGCGAGTGTCTATCAGGCCACCAGCCCGGTGTCCACCTACCCAATCGCCTTCACCGGTGTCGACGACGCCGCCGGAGACGGTTCGACGGTGACGAAGGATTCGGCCAACCAGATCAGCATGGTCGACGATGACGGCACGGCGACCACCTGGACCAGGTCGGGTACGACCTGGGTCGTGTCGGGTGTGGTGCAGTCCGGGTCGGGCACGACGACCAGTTACAGCTACGACGCCAACGGCCTGGTAACCCGCATCCTGGGGGCGGTGCCTGCCGGTGTGAGTTGCGCGACCCCGGACGGCACGCCGGGGTGTCGCAGTCTGGTCCTGAACTACACGACGATCACTGTGGGGTCAGACAACCTGACCCGGTTGGAGTCGGTGAGCCTGTCCGCATGGGATCCGGTTGCTTCGGCGATGAGCACGGTGGAGACCGTTCACTACGACTACGACGCTGCTGGTCGGCTGGCTGACGCCTACGATCCGCGGATCACCCCGAACCTGAAAACCGCCTACACCTATGACGCCAACGGCAGGCTTGCCACCCTCACCCCACCAGGCCTGGCCGCCTACACCTTCGGTTACGACACCAGCGGTCGGTTGGTGACGGTATCTCGGCCGGACCCGTCGGGTCCGACCGCGACGACGACTGTCGTCTACGGTGTGCCGTTCACCGGTACCGGGGCTCCGGTGGAGTTGGGTGCGGCTACCACGGCGACCTGGGGGCAGTTGGCTGATCTGCCCGCCACTGGCACGGCGGTATTCCCGCCCGGTCACGTGCCGGCTGGCACGACGCCCGATACGGTTGCCGCCTCGGATTGGCCGTACGCGTCGCTTTCCTACCTGGATGCGAACGGCAGGTCGGTGAACACCGCCGCCTACGGTGCTGGTGCCTGGCAGATCCAGACATCCCAGTACGACGCGAACGGCAACGTGATCTGGGCGCTGTCGGAGGGCAACCGCGTGCAGGCGTTGAACCCGACTTCCGCGACGGATCCGGTGGCCGCGGCGGGGGCGACCAGCGCGGAGCGAGCGGACCTGTTGGCTTCGTCCACTGTCTACAACCCGCTCAACCCGTCGCAGGTGCTGCACGCCTACGGCCCGGTGCATCCGGTCGCTCTCGCCGACGGTTCGACCGTGCACGCCCGGTCTCACACGGCCACCGTCTACGACGAGGGCGCCCCCGATGACGGCACAACGTACGGCCTACCGACCACCTCGGTTACCTCCGCGTACACGTTGGACGGGGTTGATCACGACCCGCAGGTGACTCGGACCGGGTATGAGGCGGTCAACACCGGGGACACCACCGGCTGGGTGTTGCGTATGCCTACCTCGACCATCACGCAGATGGGTGCCGGCCCGTCGTCGGCGGACCTGGTGAAGGTGACCCGGTACAACGCTGCCGGACAGACCATCGAGACCCGGCTGCCGGGTGCGAACCCGACCGGAACCGACGCGCACACCACGGTGACCGAGTACTACACCGCGACCGGCACGGGTTCGTGCGTGGACGCGGGCCTGGCTGGGTTGGTGTGTCGGGTCGGCCCGGCCGCGCAGCCGAGTAGCGGGAACCCGTTGCCGACCACGACCTACACCTACGACCAGTACAGCAACACGCTGACCGCCACGGAGACGGCCGGGGCCACGGTGCGGACTACCACTGACGTCTACGATGCCGGTGAGCGCCGGTCCAGCCATGCGGTGACCGTGACACCGGCCGGGGCTGGTGGCAGCGACCTTCCGCGGGTTGACTTCGGTTACGACCCGGACACCGGGTTGCCGGTCACGGTGTCGACGACGATCGGGGGGACGACCACGACGTTGACCACCGGGTATGACACCCTGGGCCGGGTCACCTCCTACACCGACGCGGCCGGGACCACCACGACCACCGGGTATGACGTGGATGGTCGGGTGACCAGCCGTGATGACGGTAAGGGCATCACGACCTACACCTACGACACTGCCGCCGAGCACCGCGGGTTGGTGACCTCGCAGGATGTGGGGGTGGGTCCGGCGCCGTCGGTGTTCACCGCCGTCTACGACCCGGATGGGAACCTGGCCACACAGACCTACCCGAATGGGCTGGTGGCGGACACGGTCTACGACAACGACGGCAACCCGGTCAGTCTCTCCTACAGCAAGGATGGGTCCACGTGGTTGTCGTTCACCGCCACCCGCGACGCCAGCGACCGAATCGCTACGCAGACGGGGCCGGTGTCGTCCCAGGTCTACGTCTATGACCTGGCCGGGCGGCTGATCACCGTCCAGGACAGCCTCACCGCCGGGTGCACCACCCGGGTCTACGGCTACGACACCGACTCCAACCGCACCAGCCTGACCTCCTACCCACCCGACACCGGTGGGACCTGTTCCACCAACACCACCCCGACCACCACCACGAGCAGTTTCGACGAGGCTGACCGGTTGACCACCACCGGTTACGTCTACGACACCCTCGGCCGGACCACCACGGTTCCCGCCGGCGACGCGCAGGGTATTGGCGTCAACGCTGCGGTCACCGGCGATGTGACGGTCGGCTACTACGTCAACGACCTCATCGCCACCCAGGCCCAGGACACCGCCACCCGCACCTACACCCTCGACCCCACCCAGAACAGGGTCGCCTCGTTCACCGACGGGACCACCACAACCACCAACCACTACCCCGACGGCGGGGACAACCCGACCTGGACCCAGACCGGCACCACCTGGACCCGCAACATCGACGGCATCGACGGTGGCCTCGCCGCCACCCAGGACAACACCGGCACGGTCACACTCCACCTGGCCAACCTCCACGGCGACCTGGTCGCCACCTGCCCCGACGACACCAACGCCACCACCATCACCAGCTACACCGAATCCACCGAATACGGCCAACCCCGAAACCCCGCGGCCACCCCAGACACCTACAGTTGGCTGGGCACCAAACAACGCTCCACCAACACCCTCGGCGGCCTCACCCTCATGGGCATCCGCCTCTACAACCCCACCACCGGCCGCTTCCTCCAAACCGACCCAGTACCCGGCGGCTCCTGCAACCCCTACGACTACACCTGCGCCGACCCCATCAACAACACCGACCTCAACGGCGAATGGTGCCTCTTCGGCAAGCATAGGAGAGGGCGAGGTTGTCGAGGAGGAAGCGTCGGGAAACATTGGCGTTTCGGGGTGATGACTGCCGCCAGTGTCGTGTTGGGTGGAGCAGCCCAGTTCTGCGGTCCTGCTGTGGTGTTGTGTAGTGGCTTGGCGGGTGGAGCGGTTAGTGCCTTGCATTATCGGTTGTATACACGAAACCGTACACGAAGGGGCTACGCAACGGCATTCGGAGGGGGCATGATATCTGGGAGCCTGCTTCGTTTCTCAGGCCGCTACTTCAAAGCGCCCAATAAATGGGCTAAGCACAGACAGCGTCCGTGGCAACCTAGGCGTCCTACCGTACACAGCATACTGAGGACGCACCATGCGAACTAAGCGCCTGTCACTGAGTAGACTTCACCCATTGGCAAAATACTTTGGTGCCGAGGAGATATGGGTCCTCAGTCTACTAGTGATCGCGCTCACCCTCGCCTGTACGGTTCCGTCGACTGGATGGAGAACTAATTTCGCACGGTTTGCTAGTGTCGCTGCCGTGGTGCTATCGTCGCTCCTATTTTCAAAGTATCGTCGACGTAAGAGGTAGAGGATTGCTCATAGAAGGCGGTGAGGGTTAGATTGGAGGCGGCAAAAAAATTCAGATCTCCCGATCCACTATCTCGAAAGTGAGAGAAAGAAGAATGGGGATCAGTGGGGAAGCGTTGAATGAAGGCGTTAGGTAGTCTTGTGGATTATTCACGAGATTCGTAGATCCACTTCGCCTCATTTGGTGACTCTCATGAAAGAGAAGCGGTCTGCGTCCTATAGGCTAGGGAGCCTTTGGAGGAGGGCCCGAGCCTAGACGTCTCCGTAGTCGATGAAAACCTGGACGAGGTGTTGGGAGATCTTCTCGAAGTATTACGTGCGTATCTGACAAGCATCATGTCAGATCAGCAAGTCAAAGATCCCAAGATAATTGCTATGGTCAACAAGCAATTCGATCTAGTCGATAATCTCTTGAATGAAAATTCTACTATTCATGAAGCGGAGGACCTCAGGAAGTATGTCACAAAATTGAAAGTCGAATATGAACAATTCTTGCGGGAGTCCTATTAAAATCAATCCCGTAATGGTGGCGGCACTGGGCCATCGAAGACCGCCCCCACCACGTCCGTGACGTCACCTACGACGAAGACCGCTCCCGCATCCGCACCGGCCAACCGCCCCCAGTTATGGCCTGCCTGCGTAACGTGTGCGACCTCCCCAGCATCGCAACCGCGGACCGGGGCTCCGCCCCGGACCCTGACCCTTCCTCGGAGATGGGGGAAGGGGCGGCGGGGGTCATCTCCTCGGTCGGGCAGGCCTGCCCCTACGCCGGGTTCTCCGGTGGTGCAAGGGCTCGCCCGCAGGGCGACCGGCGAAGCCGGCTC
>DATCXL010000806.1:0-6090 GCA_036565825.1 Mycobacteriales bacterium | reverse complement strand
CTGCCGGGTACCTTCCGTCGGTTCGCCGCGCGGGCCAGCCGGGCCGGCGCCCCGCCGGTCAGCCGCCCCTGAGCGCCCGCAGCGACTGGCCGAGCGATCCAAGGGTGGCCACCACGGCGGTCGGTTCGTAGCCGCAGTGGGCCATGCAGTTGTTGCAGCGTGGGTCGCGGCCCCGTCCGTACCTCTCCCACTCGGTGGTCTCGACCAACTCCTGGTAGGTCTTCGCATAGCCATCGGCCATCAGGTAGCAGGGCCGCTGCCAGCCGAACAGCGAGTACGAGGGAATCCCCCACGCCGTGCACTCGAAGTCGACCTTGCCCTCGAGGAAGTCGAGGAACAGTGGCGAGTGGTTCAGCCGCCAGCGCCGGCGGTTGCCGTTCGCGAAGGCCTTGCGGAACAACTCCCGGGTCTCGGCCACGCCCAGGAAGTGCTCCTGGTCGGGTGCCTTCTCGTACGCGTACGCCGGGGAGATCATCATCTCGTCGACCCGCAGGTCGTCGTTGAGGTAGTTGAGGACCTCGATGACGTTCTGCGGCGTGTCGGTGTTGAAGAAGGTGGTGTTGGTGGTGACCCGGAAGCCGCGTCGCTGTGCCTCACGGATCGCCGCCACCGCGTCGTCGAAGACCCCCTGACGGCACACCGACTCGTCGTGCCGCTCGCGTAGTCCGTCGATGTGCACCGCCCAGGCGAAGTACGGCGACGGGGTGAAGCTGTCGATCTTCTTCGGCAGTAGCAGCGCGTTGGTGCAGAGGAACACGAACTTCTTGCGGCTGACCAGTTGACGCACGATCTCGTCGATCTGTGGGTGCATCAGCGGTTCACCGCCGGCGATCGACACCATCGGCGCGCCGCACTCCTCGACGGCGGCCACCGCCTGCTCAACCGGCATCCGCCGCCTGAGCACGTCGGCCGGATGCTGGATCTTTCCGCATCCGGCGCACTTGAGATTGCAGGCGAACAGCGGTTCCAGTTCCACGATCAGCGGGAACTTCTTGCGTCCACGCAACTTCTGGCCGAGCAGGTAGGTGCCGATACGCAGACTCTGTCGCAGGGGCATGCTCATGGCCGACCTCGCCTCACCGCGGCCTGCCAGGCCGCGCGCTGGGGATGGGTGCCGTGTCGACGGTCCGTTCCTGTTCCTTTCAGGGCCGCACCTCCTTGGGCAGGGTGAACCTGACGGACTCGGTGGCGACCTGCCGCTCCATCACCTCTACCGGGCCCAGGCCGCGCAGCGCGTCCACCACCGCGGTCACCAGCGGCGGCGGGGCGGAGGCGCCGGCGGTCAGGCCCACCGTGCGGGCGTCACGCAGCCAGGCCAGATCGATGTCACCGGCTCCGTCGATCAGGTGCGCGGGAGTGCCCCGACGTTGCGCGATCTCCACCAGGCGGCGCGAGTTCGAGGAGTTCGACGAACCCACCACGAGCACCACGTCGGCGTCGCGGGCCACGTCGCGCAGCGCGTCCTGCCGGTTGGTGGTGGCGTAGCAGATATCCTCGGTGGTGGGTCCGTCCAGGTCGGGGAAACGCTCCCGCAGCGCCTCCACGACGTCCTGTGCCTCGTCGGCGGCCAGTGTGGTCTGCATCAGGTAGGAGATCCGGCCGTCGCGCGGGTCTAGCCTGGCGACGTCCTCGACGTTCTCCACCAACACGGTCCTGTCGGGAGCCTCACCAAGGGTGCCCTCGGTCTCCTCATGGCCCGCGTGTCCGATGAACACGACGGTGTCTCCGCGTCGGGCGAACCGCCGGGCCTCACTGTGTACCTTGGTCACCAGTGGGCAGGTGGCGTCGATCACCCGTAGTTCACGTTCGTCGGCCGCGGCCCGGACCGCCGGAGATACCCCGTGGGCTGAGAACACCACGGTGGCACCCGCGGGTACCTCGTTCAGTTCGTCGACGAAGATCGCTCCGCGCCGCTCCAGGTCACGTACCACGTGGATGTTGTGCACGATCTGCTTACGGACGTAGATCGGTGGCTCGTGCTGGTCGAGTGCCCGCTCGACGATCTCGATCGCCCGTTCCACCCCGGCGCAGAACGAACGCGGGCTGGCCAGTAGTACGGTGCGCGGCGCCACCGCGTCGGCCCACTGGGCCAGCGCCGGGCCGATCTGACGCAGTGCCCGCAGCGCGGTGCCGCCCCGGGCGAGGGTTCGCGGGCTGGCCCACTGGTGTCCCGGAACGTCGACGACCGCACGCACCACGATCAGTGGCGCGCCCCTGGCCGCACGGGCCAACGCCGCGGACTCCATGTCGACGGCCACCGCGCCGGTCTCGGCCAGCCTGCGCCGCTCGGTGTCGTGTACCACGTGGTCGGTGGTGGCCACCGGCCCGAGGTGGACACGCAGCCCCAGACCACGAAGTGCGCGGGCCAGCAGTTCGGCCGAGGGGCAGGAGACAGCCTGCTCCTGGTCGCGCACCTCGGTGGCCACGATCACGTCTCCGGCCCCGATCCCCGGAACCAGCGCCCCGGCGAACCCGACCACGGCCACCGCCTCGGCGGGTCTGTGCGCGTACCGGGCACGCAGCGAGTCCGCCGAGCGCCGGGGTCCCAGTCCGGTGCGCAGCACCGATCCACGCAGTGGTCCCCGGTCCACGGCCCACGCCTCGATCCGCAGCGGCGCGCAGACCACCAGATCGGCTGCTCGGCGTCGGTGCTCGGGTGTCGAACTCACGGTGCACCTCCCAGGTAGCGTCCCAGGGCGCTCAGTGGGAACACCAGGCGATACAGGTGGTAGTTGATGTAGAAGTAGCCGGGAAACCCGGTACCGGTGAAAAAGGGTTCGTCCCAACTGCCGTCGGCCTGTTGGGTGGTGACGAGGAAGTCGACGCCTCGCTGCACTGCCGGGGAACGGTCTCCTGCGGCGAGCAGGGCCAGTAGCGCCCAGGCCGTCTGTGAGGCGGTTGAGGTGCCCCGACCGGACCAGGACCGGTCGTCGTAGGAACGCAGGTCCTCGCCCCAGCCGCCGTCAGGGTTCTGTCGGGAGTGCAACCAGGCCACCGCGCGGCGGATCGCCGGGTCGCCGGGCGCCACCCCGGCACTGACCAGCGCCGGTACCGCCGCACCCGTCCCGTAGAGGTAGTTCCCGCCCCATCGGCCGAACCACGAACCGTCGGGTTCCTGCGTCCGGCGTAGCCAGGCCACGCCGCGTCTGATCGGTTCGGAACCGGCGAGTCCCTCGTGCCCCAATGCCTCCACCACGTGTGCGGTGACGTCCGCGGAGGGTGGGTCGATCACCTCACCGAAGTCACAGAACGGCAGTTTCCGCGCCAGTTCACGGGTGTTGTCTGCGTCGAAGGCCGCCCATCCCCCGTCACGTGACTGCATACCGAGCAACCAGCGGACGGCTCGGTCGACCGCGCCGTCCAGGTCGCCGCCGACGCTGTCGGTGCTGACCCGGCGCAGCGCCAGGATCACCTCGGCTGTGTCGTCGGTGTCGGGGTAGCAGTCGTTGTCGAACTCGAACGACCAGCCGCCCGCCGGCACGTTCGGTCGGCGGACCGCCCAGTCACCCCTGACCGACACCTCCTCGGCCAGCAGCCAGGAGGCGGCTCTGCCCAGCGCGGGGTGGTCTGTCCGTAGTCCCGCGTCGGCCAACGCGGTGACCGCCAGGCCGGTGTCCCACACTGGTGACTGGCAGGCCTCAAGCCTGCGCACGGTGCCCTGCGGGGTGTCCTCCCGGATAGTGAAGCGGTCCAGGCCCCGCAGACCCGCGGTCATCACCGGATGGTCGGCGGGATACCCGAGCAGATGTAGCGCGATCAGCGAGTAGACCCACGGAGGCTGGATCCCACCCCAGGAACCATCGGACTCCTGCCTGGCGATGATCCACTCGGCGGCCCGACGCATCGCCAGCCGACGCACCGCACGCACCGGTCGCCGCTCGTACCGGTGCAGTACCTGGTCGAGTCGGCCGAAGAACCCGCTCCATCCATACCCCGGCCGCGACGGTGGAGTCGCACCGGTGCGCAACTCGTCCAGTCGAAAGCCCACCTCGTGTCTGGGACGGACCGCGTTCACCACGGTCAGCGGCACCACGGTCTGGCGAGCCCAACATCCCCAGTCGTAGATGTTCAACGGGGCCCAGGAGGGCAGGAAAACGATCTCCGGCGGCATGACCGGTAGATCCTCCCAGCGCCACATACCGAACAGCGCCAACCAGATCCGGGTGAACACCCGGGTCCGTTCCAGGCCGCCGGCGGAAAGGATGTACTCGCGGGCACGGGCCAGTCCGGGATGGTCCATGGGGTCCCCGGCCAGCCTGAGCGCGAGATATGCCTCCACCGTGGTGGACAGGTTCGGTGGGCCGGCATGGAAGTTCGTCCAGGTTCCGTCGTCGCGCTGCTGGGAGCGAATCCAACGGGCCGCCTGTTCAGTGTCCTCTTTGGAGCGGATGCCTAGAAACTCCCGCAACAACAGGTCTTCGGCGTCCATGGTGACATTTGTTTCGAGCTCGCCCTTCCACCACCCGGCGGTGTCCTGGAGGGACAGCAGGTGGTCACGGGCACGGGCGAGGGCGGTCCTGGCGTCCGCGGTGGACGGAACGGCGTCGGTGAGGTTCTCGATGATGGCCATCAGCGATCCCGGTCGGTGACGAAGCAGGCGATCTGCACGAACTCGGCGTGTACGTCGCGTGGCAGGTTCAACTCGTCCAGGTGGCGTTCGGCTGCGGCCAGCCTACGTGCGGCTTCGGCCTCGGTCCATTTACGACCCCCCGCGTCCTCGACGAGTTTCGCCGCCAACACCAGTTCCTCACCGGTCATCGGTTCCGGCCGCAGGTACAGGTCGGCCAGTTGGGCCGCGCTGGGCGTGTCCGAGTTCAGCGCGGCCACGACCGGGACGGACTTCTTGCGCGCCCGCAGGTCGGACAGCACCGGCTTGCCGGTGACCTGTGGACTCCCCCAGATGCCAAGTAGGTCGTCGGTGAGTTGGAACGCCAGCCCGACCTCGTGACCGAAGTCGGCCAGCCCTCGGGCCAATGGGTCGGGGGCACCGACCAGCAACGCGCCGACCGAGCAGGCACAGGAGATCAACGCCGCCGTCTTGTGTTCTGCCATGGCGACGCACTCTGTGACGGTGACGTCGATGCGGCTCTCGAACTCCAGGTCACTGGCCTGCCCGGTGATCAACCGCTGGGTAGCCCGGGCCAGTGCCCTGCTGGCGGCCAGGGCGCCGGCGCCGTCCACGGCCAGCAGCAACTCCAGCGCGGCCGTGAGCAGGGCGTCGCCGGCCAACACGGCCGGGGACACACCGAACACCGTCCACGCGGTCGGGCGGTGCCGGCGCTCGGTGTCACCGTCCATCACGTCGTCGTGCAACAGCGAGAAGTCGTGCACCAGTTCGACGGCCACGGCGGCTGGCACCCCGTGCTCAGCCGGGGCCCCGGCCGCCCGCGCGGACAACAACGCCAGCGCCGGGCGCAGCGCCTTGCCGCCTTCGGTCCCTGTCGGCGTACCGTCGCGGTCCAGCCAACCATGGTGGTATCCAGCCACCCGGCGCATCGACCCGCAGATGCCGTCGGCGGCCCGTCGCAACGCCGGCTCGACCAACTCCCGCGCCGCGGACAGGCTCCCCGGAAGCTCGACCCTGCTCACCCGGTCACCTCCGCTTCGGTACGAATCCCGGCCAGGTACGCGGACGCGAGGCGGGCCGCCTCCTCACCGCTGCGCACGGCTCCCTCCATCACGTCGGGCCAACCCGTGTCCGTCCACGAACCGGCAAGCAGCAGTCCGGGCACGGCCGTCACCGGCGCCGGGCGGAGCCGGTGACTGTCAGGTGCCTGGCGAAACGTGGCCCGCCGCTCGCGGGTCACAAAGAAACTCCTCACCCGGGCACCTCGGGCTCGGGCGAACAGTTGCTCCAGTGCGGGTAGGAACTCCTCGCGCAACCGTGCGGTCGGCGTGTCGACGTACCGGCTGGCCGCCGACAATGACACCGCGAGGTACTGCCCGTCGCGGCGCGGCATACCGGCGACGTGGTTACGGTCGAACACCCACTGCACCGGGGAACCAACCGCCGCGGCGAAAGCCAACCCGGTCACCTGACGGTCGTAGACCACGTGCAGGTTCACTATCGGCTCGGCTGAAAGCCCGTCG
>DATCXL010000196.1:0-2587 GCA_036565825.1 Mycobacteriales bacterium | reverse complement strand
ACATCATCCGGGAGGCGGAGGCGTCACTCCGGCGGCTGCAGACCGACTACATCGACCTGTACCAGATGCACCACGTGGACCGGGACACCGGATGGGAGGAGATCTGGCAGGCGTTCGAGGTGTTGGTGGCGCAGGGCAAGGTGCTCTACGCCGGTTCGTCGAACTTCGCCGGCTGGCACATCGCCCAGGCCCAGGAGGCCGCGGCCCGACGGAACTTCCTCGGCCTGGTCAGCGAGCAGCCGATCTACAACCTGCTCACCCGCTGGCTGGAACTGGAGGTCGGGCCGGCCTGTGAGCACTACGGGCTGGGCATCATTCCGTGGAGCCCGCTGCACGGTGGGCTGCTGGGCGGGGTGTTGCGCAAGGAGCGTGAGGGAGTCCGACGGATCGCCGGTCGGGCCGCCGACGCGCTGGAGGCGCACCGCGACCAGATCGCCGCCTACGAGGACCTGTGCGACAAGCTGGGCGCCGAACCGGCGACGGTGGCGTTGGCCTGGCTGCTGACCCGCCCGGCGGTGACCGGACCGATCGTGGGGCCACGCACCATCGAGCAACTCGACGGTGCGGTCACCGCACTGGAGTTGGAGCTGGACGAGGACACGCTGACCCGGTTGGACGAGATCTTCCCCGGCTACCAGCCCGCCCCCGAGCACTACGCCTGGTAGTCCTCCGACCCCGGTCGGCGGGCCGGTGGTCAGCGGGCTGGCAGCCGATCTGACCCGGCCCGGCGACCGGGTGGGGCCAACGCGCGTACGTGGTGGAGCAGGTGGTTCACCTGGCTCTGGTGCGACGGTCTGCGGTCCAGACGGTTGATCCCAGGCTCCCCGCAGAGGGCAGCACGGCACCATGCCCCTGACAGCGGAACTCCGGAGCCGGGGCTCGTGCCCCGGCGAGGGCTCGGAATCAACCGGCCAGTGGCCAACTGTCCATGGGTTCGTGGCGATGTTGGGCACCCGGTTCGGTCGGTGGGTGACTGCGGTACAGGGTGAACCGGTCCACATGGAACTCCGGACCGGTGTAGTCGGCCAGACGCTGCACGGCCTCCCGGCTTGCACCTTCCCTGGCCCGCCACCGGCCGAGGGTCACATGCGGGTGGTACGGCCTGCTCTCAACCTCCACCCGGCCCCGGCGGGCGGCGCGGCGCACCGCGCGGGCCAGCGCGGCCAGTCGGTCCACGTCGCCGTCCACGCCGATCCACAGCACCTGTGGCCGTCTGCCGGATGGGAAGGTGCCGGCCCCGGACAGTCGCACCGTGAACGGCATCGGGCCACCGGCCGCGGCCACCGCGTCGGCCAGTTCGCGGCGCAACCGGGGCAGACCCGCGTCGTCCACCTCGCCGAGAAACACCAACGTGACGTGCCACAGGTCACGGGCGCTCCACCGCGGCCCGCCGTCCAGGTCGACCACCGAGTCCACGGCCGCAACGAGTGACCGGTGGGCGTGTGCGGGCAACGGCACCGCGGTGAACAGTCGCACCGACTCCACCCCTCCCCCTGCGGGTCACCCCCGTGGCTCCCCGGACCACCTGACCACCATAGGAGCGGGACGGGCCGCCGCGAGTCCTCACCGCCGCCACGGGTCGTTCACCGCCGACACGGCCGACAGGTCCGGTACCGGTGGTTCGCGATACTGTCGACGGGAAAAAAACTTAGATAAGCTCATGATACAAATGTCGGGTGTCAGTCACTGCCGAGCCAGCCGAGCCGACCACCGGCCCCGACCCCGTGCGACTGGCATCCGCCCTGACCGACTCGATACGTCTGATGCGCCGACTGGTGCCCGCTCACGGCCTGTCGCTGACCAGCCTGGCCATGTTGGCCCTGCTGGAACGGGCCGGACCGGCCCGGGTGGGCGCGCTGGCCGACAGCGAGCACCTCACCCAGCCGGCGATAACGCAGTTGGTGTCCCGGCTACAGGCCCGGGGCCTGGTCGAACGCCACCCCGACCCCGGTGACGGGCGGGTGGTGCTGGTCGCACTGACCGCCGCCGGCCGCCGACTGCTGACCGACCGCCGCATCGCCCGGGCGCGGGCGCTGGCCGAACGCCTGGCCACGCTCAGCGACGACGAGCGAACGGCGCTGGCCGCGGCCCTACCCGCACTCGAACGTCTGCTGACCGACCGGACGGTTGGTTCCACGACGCCTTCCGATCAGCCCCGCGCGCCAGGGAGGTTGGGGTGAAGGGCGCGAACCAACCTGACCATCCTGATCACGCCCATACATGGGGTTTGAGGGGGGTGTGGGGTGGAGCGAAGCTCCACCCCACAGAAGGCAACACAGCACCATGCCCCCTGACCACGGAACCCCGGAGCCGGGGCTCGGCCCCGGCGAGGGCCTGGAATCAAGCCAGTTAGCACATTCCGGGCCACCGACGTCCCGGCCATCGTCACACCCACGGACCCGATGGTCCCCGCACGGAATGAGGGAGCCCGGTGACAGCTACAAAGTCCACCGAGTCCGGCACGGCCGGCGGTTTACTGGGACAACCACGGGCGGTGTGGGCGGTCGCCTTCGCCTGTGTGATCTCGTTCATGGGCATCGGACTGGTCGACCCGATCCTGCCCGCTCTGGCCAGTCAACTACAGGCC
>DATCXL010000175.1:0-11353 GCA_036565825.1 Mycobacteriales bacterium | reverse complement strand
TGGCCCGGCGGGAGCCGCGGGTGCGAATGATCCCCACCAGACCCACGTCCGTGTTGTTCCAGGGGTACGGCGTGAAGGAGGTCGGTTGACATCCTCCCCGGATCGGGGCGCCGCCGTGCTCACGTGAAATCGTTGTTCGGGAAAGGCTGGCATGGGCAGACACGCCGTCGCTGAGGGGTCTGTGGGCCGGGGCCTCCGGGTGGGGGGCCGGTGACGACCGCGCGCCTGACCGGGATGGGTCAGGCGTTCCCGGCGGTCATGTACCAGGATCAGCTGTGGAACCAGTTTTTCTCTGAGCACTATGCCGGGATGGCTGCCGCCGGCCGGCTTTTCGGTTCGGTCGGGGTGCGGACCCGTCACGGTGTGGTTAATCCGTGCGACGAGGACGTGTCGGGGTGGGGCACCGGCGCGCGGATGGAGCGGTTCCTGGTCGAGGCGATGCCGTTGGGCAAGGATGCGGTGGCCGCGGCGTTGGACGATGCCGGGTTGGCGCCGGGTGAGGTCGGGCTGTTCACGGTGGCCTCGTGTACCGGTTACGTGTCGCCGGGTCTTGATATCCGACTTGCCGCCGATCTGGGTATGAGTGCCGATGTGCAGCGACTGTCGGTGGGGCACATGGGTTGTTACGCGGCGTTGCCGTCGCTGGGGGCGGTGACCGACTACGTGGTGGCCCGTGGACGACCTGCGGTGTTGTTGTGTCTGGAGTTGCCGAGTCTGCACGTGCAGCCGGCCACCTCAGAGGTCGACCAGGTCGTCGCGCATGCGATCTTTGGTGACGCCGCTGCCGCGGTGGTGGTTGAGCCGGGACCCGGGTCGGGATACACGGCGGTGGATGTGTTGGCTCGCACCGACAACGCGACCGCGGACCATATGACGTGGGATGTCACTGATATGGGATTCCGGATGGGACTGTCGCCGCGAGTTCCGGCGGTGCTGGCCCGGCATGTTCGGGATGTCGTGACCGAACTGCTGACCCGGAACGGACTGACACTGTCCGATGTGGATGCCTGGGCGATACATCCGGGTGGTCCCAGGATTCTGGACGTGGTTGCCCGCGAACTCGCTCTGGACGAGGAAGATGTGGCCGTCTCGCGTGGTGTGCTGCGCGAGCATGGCAATTGTTCGTCCGGAACCGTACTGATAGTCCTGGACGAATTGGTACGCCGGCGTCAGCCCGGCACCGTGGTCGTCATGGCCTTCGGCCCGGGATTGACGCTCTACACCGGACTGTTGGTAGCGTCATGAGGCATGCTGGCAGTTGAGCGGGGCCTGCGCCACGCGATGGTTGACCGTCTGATCACCGTGGGCTGTGTGCGGGGAGCCGTGGTCGAGCGGGCCTTTCGGGCGGTACCCCGACATCTGTTCGTTCCGGACGTGAAACCCGTAGCGGCTTATACCGACGAACCGATCGTGACCCAGCATGATGCCGACGGGGTGGCTTGTAACGCCTCGAGCCAGCCCTCGACCACGGCGGCGATCCTCGAACAACTCGCCGTGGCGCCCGGTGACCGGGTTTTGGAGATCGGCACCGGTACCGGTTATGACGCCGCGTTGTTGGCCGAGTTGACGGGCCCGGAGGGAACGGTCACCACCATCGACATCGATCCGCTGATGGCCTGCCAGGCGCGTGAGCACCTGGTCGCGGCCGGCTACCAGCGCGTCGAGGTGCTCAATGGGGACGGTTGGGCCGGGGCGCCCGGGCGGGAGCCGTTTCATCGGGTGATTTCCACGGTGGGTGTGTGGGACGTGTCGCCGAGGTGGTTCCAGCAACTCGAACCGTTCGGGATGTTGGTGATGCCACTGTGGCTGCGGGCGGGGCTACAGGTCAGCGTGGCGCTGCGCTGGGACCTCAACCGGTTCACCTCGACCAGCGTGCTGCCGTGCGGGTTCATGCGGCTGCGTGGCCGAGGTGCCGGACCTGAGGCGTATGTCGCGGTTGGGGGCCGTTCGGCCTGCATGGAGGAGACCGGGCCGGACACGGTCGGCAGGCTCGCCCGAGTGCTCGACGAACGGCTCTCGGTGGTTCCGTTGGGGTGTCCGCTGCGCCCCGGGTGGTTCACCGCGCTGGCCCTGGCCGCTCCGGATGCCATTCAGATGGCCTGGTTGGACCCGGTCCGCGGGTACATCACCGCCTCGGGGGTGTTCGATCCGTACCGGGGTGGGTTGGCGTTGGTCGTGCCAGGGCGTGGCGCGGCCGAGATGCACGCGCACGGTGACCCCGCTGCTGCCGAGCGGTTGCGTATGCTGCTGGGCCGGTTGGAGCCGGTACGTGCGGGTGACCTTCGGATCGACGTACTGCCGGCACAGGTGTCCGCTCCGGTGGGTGGCGGTGACCTGTTGGCACTACTGCGTCGGCCGAACGTCACCGTCGCGGTGCGGCGCGCGACCCGCTAGCCCGTCGGGTCGGGACCAGCCAGGGGTACCCGGCTGGTGCTGCTGCCGGCGGAGGGCCTGTACCAACGACCTATCCGGTGACGGCCTGGTTCACCGCGGCCAGCAGCGGCGCGGCCTTGGCGTGCGCCTCGGCGACCTCCCCGTCCGGATCGCTCCCCCAGGTGATTCCCCCGCCGGTCCACAGGTGCAGCGTGTCGGTGTCGGCAGCCAGGGTTCGGATGGTCAGGCCCAGGTCGATCCGTCCACCGGCCAACACTCCGAACGCACCCATCGAGGGGCCGCGGCCGACCGGTTCGAGTGTGCTGATGTGTGTCAGGGCCGCCGGTTTGGGGGCGCCGGTCACCGACCCGGCGGGAAGTACCGCCCGGAGCAGTTCGGCCAGTCCGGTTCGAGGGCGTAGTCGGGCCGACACCGCCGATTCGGCCTGCCACAGTCCGCACCATTCACGTGGGACGAACAACGTCTCCACCCGGACACTGCCTGGTATCGCCACCCGGCCGAGGTCGTTGCGGACCAGGTCGACGATCATCACGTGTTCGGCGCGTTCCTTGGGATCGGCGAGCAACTCCTGGCGACCCGGTTCGGTGGCCGGGCTGGTTCCCTTGATGGGGCGGGTTCGGACCACCCCGTTGTGCACGGTGAGCAGGCTCTCCGGTGACGCGGTGGCCACGGCCCAGCCGTCGCCGAGGAGCGAACCGGCGTAACGGGCGCCGGGTAGTCCGGTGATCGCGGCCAGCACGGCCCTGATGTCGCCGCGGTAGGTGGCGGTGCGGTGCCCGACCACGTTGACCTGGTACACGTCTCCACGGCCGATGGCGGCCCGCACCGCGTCCACCGCGGCGGCGTGCTGGGCGTCGGTCCAACTGCGCTGCCACCGCCCCACCCTGACCGGCCGAAGTGGCCCTGTCTGCCCTGTCGGCGGTGTCGGGCCCGGTTGGTCGGCTCTGGCGGGTGGCGGCCGGTCGTAGACGGCGACCAGCACGTCTGGCACGGCCGGTACCGGAGTGGGTGCCCCCGGCGGTGCGCCGACGGCGACAGCGGCGGCGGCCGCGCCCAGCAACACCACCGCGAACCGGTTGGTGCCCGCGGTTGACAGCCCGTCCAGGTCGTCCACCGCGAATCCGTGTCGGCGCAGGAAGTCGCAGGCGCCGGTCAGCGGATCCGATCCGTCACCGAGTCGCCACTGCCAGCAAGAGTTTGCACACTCGAGATGAAAATTTTTCGCGCGAAAGCCCAAAAAGCCGTCAACGGGGCGGACTTCGGTCTCCGTCTCATAGACACTGTGACCCAGAGCACCTTGGTCGCGTGCCGCGGATCCCCCGCCGGGTGACGGGGACCCGTCGGCCTCGGTGCTGGTGTCCCACCTACTCACAGTCGACAGCCCGGGGAACTCGCGATGTGCCCGCACCAGCCCGAATGTCCGTCCGCCGACGCCGCCGATCGCGACGCCGCCCAGGTCCTCTCCAGCCATCCCGAGCAGGGCTGGAGCCTGCTCTGCAATGGTGTGGTGTTGTTCGAGGACACCGGCGAAATCCTTCCCGACGGCAGGGTTGTCGCGCCGCGCCGGGCCGATGCCGCGGCGCCGAGCCGGTCGGCACTACCCCGCCACGCCGCCTGAGCCTCGGCGGTCAACGGTAATCAGAGACCGGTGGGCAACTGCACACCAGGTTGCGGTCGCCGTACGCGCCGTCGATGCGACGCACCGGCGGCCAGTACTTGGTCTCGCGCAGTTCGGGCATCGGAAACACCGCCTCGGCGGCCGTGTAGGGGTGCTTCCACTCCGCGGCCAGCATCGCCGCGGTGTGCGGAGCGTTGCGCAGCGGGTTGTCGGTCCGGTCGTAGGTTCCCGACTCGACCCGGTCGATCTCACCGCGGATCGCGATCATCGCATCACAGAACCGGTCAAGTTCGGTGAGGTCCTCGGACTCGGTCGGTTCGACCATCAGTGTCCCGGCCACCGGGAAGGACATGGTCGGGGCATGGAAGCCGTAGTCGACGAGCCGCTTGGCCACGTCGTCGACCGTCACGCCGGTACGCCTGGTGATCGACCTGAGGTCGAGGATGCACTCGTGGGCGACCAGCCCGTCTCGCCCGCCGTAGAGCACCGGGAAGTGCGGCGCCAGCCGGCGCGCCAGGTAGTTCGCGGCCAGGATCGCGGCACCGGTGGCCCGGCGGAGCCCCTCGGCACCCATCATCCGGATGTAGGCCCACGAGATCGGCAGGATCGACGCGGAACCCCAGGGCGCGGCGGCGACAGGTCCCACCCCGGTCACCGGGCCGGCCGCGGTCACCAGCGGGTGGTTGGGCAGGTACGGTGCCAGGTGGGCCCGCACGCCGACCGGTCCGACCCCCGGCCCACCGCCGCCGTGCGGGATACAGAACGTCTTGTGCAGGTTCAGGTGTGACACGTCAGCACCGAATCGACCTGGGCGAGCCAGACCCACCAACGCATTAAGGTTGGCGCCATCCACGTAGACCTGCCCGCCGGCGTCGTGCACAGCGGCACAGATCCCGGTGATCTGGGTCTCGAAGACGCCATGTGTGGACGGATAGGTGACCATCAGGGCGGCCAGCTCGCCAGCGTGCGCGTCGATCTTCGCGCGCAGGTCGTCCACATCGATGTCACCGGCGTGTTCGCCGCTGTCCTGGCAGGCCACCACGATCACCCGCATGCCGGCCATCACCGCGCTGGCGGCGTTGGTGCCGTGCGCCGAGGACGGTATGAGGCACACGTCCCGGTGACCCTGACCGTTGGCCCGGTGGTAGGCCCTGATCGCCAGCAGACCGGTCAGTTCGCCCTGCGAACCGGCGTTGGGTTGCAGTGAGACCGCGTCGTATCCGGTGATCTCGACCAGCCAGCGTTGCAGGTCGTTGATCAGCCGCAGGTACCCCTCTGTCTGGTCAGGTGGGGCGAACGGGTGGATCCGGCTGAACTCCGGCCAGGTGATCGGTTCCATCTCCGCGGCGGCGTTCAGTTTCATCGTGCACGAACCGAGCGGGATCATCGTTCGGTCCAGGGCCAGGTCACGATCGGCGAGCCGGCGGAGGTAGCGCATCATCGCGGTCTCGGAGTGGTGTGTGCCAAACACCGGGTGGGTCAGAAACTCCGACCGGCGCACCAGCGTGTCCGGCAGCGCGTCGGGCAGTCGTTCGGGGTCACCGGCGTCGGCTGGCGCGCCGAACGCGCGGGCCAGCGCGGCGATATGTTCGGGTCCGGTGGTCTCGTCGCAGGACACCGAGACGGTGTCGGCGTCGACCTGCCAGATGTTGATGCCTTCGGCCAGGGCCGCGGCGACCAGGTCGTCGGCCCGACCCGGGACCCGGACGAGCACGGTGTCGAAGAAGTGTTCGTGCACCACCTGCGCGCCGGCCTCCCGCAGCACCGCAGCGAGCATGACCGCGTGCCGGTGGACCCGCCGGGCGATGCGGCGCAGTCCGTCGGGGCCGTGGTAGACGGCATACATGCCGGCGATCACCGCGAGCAGCACCTGGGCGGTACAGATATTGCTGGTGGCCTTCTCTCTGCGGATGTGTTGTTCGCGGGTCTGCAACGCCAGCCGGTAGGCCCGGGCGCCGTCGGCGTCGACCGACACGCCCACCAGGCGGCCCGGCATCGACCGCGCCAACCCCTGCCGAACCGACATGTAACCGGCGTGTGGACCACCGAACCCCAGCGGCACCCCGAAACGCTGTGAACTGCCCACCGCGATGTCCGCGCCGAACTCTCCGGGCGGTCGCAGCAGGGTCAGCGCGAGCAGGTCGGCCGCGACCGCGACCAGGGCGCCGCGGGCCTGTGCGTCGGCGATCAGTGCCGCATGGTCGCGTACCGCGCCGGAGGCACCTGGGTACTGCAACAGGACGCCGAAGAACTCACCGTCGGGTAGGCCGTCATCCAGATCGGCCACCAGTATGTCCAGCCCCAGCGGCAGGGCGCGGGTGCGCACCACCTGCACGGTCTGGGGCAGACAGTCCGCATCGACCAGGAACCGGGCGCCATCCGGTGTCCGACTGACCCGGCGAGCCAGCGTCATCGCCTCGGCGGCGGCGGTCGCCTCGTCGAGCAGGGACGCCCCGGCGACAGGCAGTCCTGTCAGGTCGGCAACCACGGTCTGGAAGTTCAGCAGAGCCTCCAACCGGCCCTGGCTGATCTCCGGCTGGTACGGCGTGTAGGCGGTGTACCAGGCCGGGTTCTCCAGCACGTTACGGCGGATCACCGGTGGAGTGACGGTGTCGCGGTAGCCCAGCCCGATCATCGAGGTGAGGACCCTGTTACGCCCGGCAAGTTCGCGCAACAGGCCGGTCATCTGCTCCTCGGTGACCGGTTCGGGCAGATCCAGTTTGGTGCGATCACGGATCGACTCGGGTAGCGCGGCAGCCAGCAGGTCCTCGAGGGTGTCGTAGCCGCAGGCGGCCAGCATCGCGGTTTGCTCCTCGGCGGCCGGGCCGATGTGCCGGTCGGCGAAGGCCGTCGGCTGCGGACCGACCAAAAGCCCAGGACGGGGGGTTGACGCGGTCATCGGGGAACCTTCCAGGACGCGAAGGGCGCCGCGGCGCCCACGTGTGGGTTCCCCCTCTGTCCGCGTGCCGTCCAGAGTGCCCTACCCGCGTGGTCCTTGCGCCTGAGAGGTTCCGGGGAGGTTGCCCCTTCGGCGCCCCAACTGGTGGCTGGGGACTCTCCCACGCGGGGTCGTCAGCCAGACACGACGGTACCAGCGCACGATCGGCCGTGTCCCGGTGGCGGGGTGCCGAACTGGTGCTGTCGAGGCCGGCAGGGCGCTCGTCCGACCCGCCGGACCGGGCCGGTTCTGAGACCGGTTCTGGGGCCGGTTCTGGGGCAGGCTCCGGGCTGTCAGGCCGAGGCGGTGCGGGTCTGGCGGCGGCGGGACAGTTCGTCCGCGTGGTCGGTGCGCACCATGGTGCCGTCGGGACGTTCCCCGGGCAGTTCGGCCAGCGAGCCGGTCAGCTCACGCAGCGCGCCACTGACCGCGATACCGAACACACCCTGGCCGCCCTGCAACAGATCGACAACCTCCTCGGCGGAGGTGCACTCGTACACCGTGGTCCCGTCGGAGAGCAGCGTGATGCGGGCGAGGTCATCGACCCCGCGAGCACGCAGGTGTTGCACGGCCACCCGGATGTTCTGTAGGGAAACGCCGGTGTCCAGCAGTCGCTTGACCACCTTCAACACGAGGATGTCCTTGAACGAGTACAGCCGCTGGGTACCCGAGCCGGACGCGCGCCGGATGGTCGGTTCGACCAGGCTGGTGCGTGCCCAGTAGTCGAGTTGGCGATAGGTGATGCCGGCTGCGGCGCAGGCGGTCGGACCGCGGTACCCGACCATCTCGTTGGCCAGTAGGTCCATGCTGTCGGTGAACAGTGGCTCCTGGCGGGGATAGGGAACTTCTGGCGGCAGGCCGACGGTTCGGCCGCTGTCATACTGCTCGGCCACGGGCGCCTCCTGCGCTCTGTCTCCCGGTGGCCGGGGCTGCTCCAACAATTCGGGGCCGCCCAGGCAAATCACACCGTCGGAATTTGGACGGTAAGCCGCACCGGATGGAAGGTCAACGTTACCGGCTTCGGCGTGTCGCGACTCTCAACCTATACTTGACACCAACCTCAGGTTGAGGTCAAGATCTCAGGACCCTGCGAAGTCATCCGGTGAGATCGTGTCGAGAAATTCCCGGAATTTCTCCACCTCGTCCTCCTGCTCGTCGGGGATCGGAATCCCCGCCTCGGCCAGCACGGCCTCCTCGCCGTAGATCGACGCGCCCGAGCGCAGGGCGAGCGCTATGGCGTCCGACGGTCGAGAACTCACCCGAACTCCACCGGGGAAGACCAGTTCGGCGTAGAAGATGCCGTCCCGCAGGTCCGTGATGTGAACCGACTCCAGCCGGGCTCCCAGCGCGGTGATGACATCGCGCAGTAGGTCATGGGTCATCGGCCGGGTCGGGCGCACGCCCTGCTGTTCGAACGCGATCGCCGAGGCCTCCACGGTGCCGATCCAGATCGGCAGGTAACGGTCGCCGGACGTCTCCTTGAGCAGCACGATCGGCTGGTTCTGGGGCAGCTCCACACGCACACCCACCACATGCAGCTCGTTCACGGCGAACGCCTCCTGACCGCGGACACACCTGCTGGGTCGACGCTACACGCCATCGTTGGGTGGCGCCGCTTGCGGTGCATCTTGGTCGGATCGTGGGGTCAACCACCCATTTCTGAGCGGAGGCCCGACTTGACGAGAGTGGCGTGCAGGCGGACCGACAGCGCGGCCAGCTCACGTACCGTCTCGGCCGCCCGTACTCTTGCCTCGGGACCACGCTGCCGCACCATCGGCGCCACGACCTGCTGGAACAATCCGATCTCCCGGTCAGCCGCGGTCCGGAAGGCCCGCAGGTGACGGGGCTCGATGCCGAACCGGCTCATTTCAGCGACCGTCTTGGCCACCACCAGAGCCTCGCTGTCGTAGTGACCACCGGGTCGGACCGCGAGCAGCCCGAACTGTTCGAGTTGGACGAGTTGGGCAGGCTCCAGCCCGGTCTCTGCCAGCAACTCCTCGCGGGAGAGTCGAACCTCGCCCGGATCCCGGGCGAAGTCACCGGCCCTGGGCATGCCCTCGGTTGCCCACAGCGTCCGGGGCGGCCGGGCCGGTCCCCCACCGGTCCCTGCCGGTTCCAGACCGCGATCGATGGCGTCCAGGTTCTCCTTGATCACCCGCAGAGGCAGGTAGTGGTCCCGCTGCTGGGCGAGTACGTAACGCAGTCGGGACACGTCGGTCCGGGAGAACTTCCGATATCCCGACGGCGTGCGCTCGGGACGGATCAAACCCTCGGACTCGAGAAACCGGATCTTGGAGATGGTCACGTCGGAGAACTCGGGGCGCAGTTGGGCAAGTACCTCGCCGATGCTCAGGAACGCCCTGGCGGGCCCCGCCGCGCTCACCGCAGCGCACCGCCCGGGGCCGCGTCCTCCCCGGTCGCCAGCCGGGCACCGGTGAGGAACACCAGCCGGAACTTTCCTATCTGCACCTCGTCCCCTCCGGTCAGCAGGGCACTGTCGATGCGCTGGCGGTTCACGTAGGTGCCGTTGAGGCTGCCGACGTCGTACACCGCGAAGGTGCCCCGCTCACGTCGGAACTCCGCGTGCCGACGGGAGACGGTCACGTCATCAAGGAAGATGTCGCTGTCGGGATGACGACCGGCGCTGGTGACGGCCTGGTCGAGCAGGAACCGGCTGCCGGCATTCGGGCCGCGCTTGACCACCAGCAGTGCCGATCCGGGCGGTAGCGCGTCGACCGCGCCGGGTTGCGCCTCGGGACCAGGCTCTGGCTGTTCGACCTGTTCCTCGTGGTAGAACCCGCCGCGGATGAAGGAGGTCGTCTCCGCGGCACCGAGCATCTCCGACGGCCTTGCCAGCTGCGCGCCACACTGCGCACAAAAACGGCTGTCGTCGGGGTTCTGCTGACCGCAGCGGGTGCAGTACACGGTCGGGCTCGCCTCCTAGGGGAACCGAGGGATCTTCCCGGACACGCCGGTGAGCGCTCGCCCTCCGGGTGCGGCGAGCGTAGTCAGCGCCGCACCTAAGGGTCAACCAACCCTCGAGACTCAGCGTTTCGTACCGTAATCCTACGTGTTGCAGACCGCAGCACGTCAGTGTGCGTCCAGCATCCCCTGGTAGGCCGCGGCATCCATCAGCGATTCCAGGACAGCCGGGTCCTCAACCTGGATTTCCACCATCCACCCCTCGCCGTAGGGATCGGTGTTGACCAACTCCGGTTGGGTGTCCAACCTCTCGTTGCGAGCGGTCACCGTCCCGGTGACCGGCGCGTACAGGTCCGAGACGCTCTTGGTGGACTCGACCTCACCCAGGGCCTGACCGACCTCGACGCCGACGCCCACCTCGGGCAGTGACACGAACACGATGTCGCCCAGGGCCTCCTGGGCATGGTTGGTGATACCGATGCGCACCGCGCCGTTCTCGACGGCGGCCGCCCACTCGTGTTCGCTGGTGTACCTGAGGTGCTCGGGAGTACTCACGGAGTCCTTCCTGAGATCGAGGCGGCTCAGTCGCCGTTCTTGTCGGGGGCGGGCGAAGCGTATTCAGGTGCTGTCAGCGGTCGCAGGGCACTGATCACCAGTCGGTCACGCTGGGTCACCAGAGCCTCCGCACCCGCGTTGCGGGCACTGGCCACCACGCCTCCGGGGATGTTCAGTGCGGTGGCGAGCGTACCGGGATCGCCCAGGGCGATGATCACGTACGGAGCAGTCAGCGGTGTGCCGTCGACCAGAATCACACCCTCGTGATCGGTGAAGGCTGACGACATACCGACTCGTACCGGCCCGACCTGGAACGCTTCGGCGCCCGCGGCTCGCAGTTCCTCCACGGCGTCGAGGAGGTCCTCGGCGTCGAGTCTGTTCCCGGGATCGTTGATGGTGAGCCGCACTCCAGGGCCGGTTGCCGCGACGGTACCGGCCAGGATGCCCAGGGTGGTGGACCGGTTGCGTGCCTCGGCCAGGGCCGCGCTCGCCTTGTCGCCGCTGCTGGACAGGTCTCGACGGGCCGCCTGCAGTGAGGCAATCTGCTGACGCAGTCGGTCCTCCCGGGAGGACAGGTCATCAAGAATTCGGACGAGGTCATCCTGCCGGGCGCTGGCGATACCGCTGGTCGAGGAGTTCGTGCGTACCTGCACAACCAGCCCGAAACCCAGCAGGGCGAACAACACCGAGATGAGCACACCGGCCTGGACCGTTCGGGCCGCGATCGGGCGCCGACCGGGTTTCACAGGTGCGTCGCTCGCCTTACCTTCGTCGGTGCCGTCGGTGTCGGTCGCGGGCTGGTCCGGGCTGTCGCCGGGCGTCAGGCCGTCTGATCCGTTCGGCGTCCCGGCGGCGGTTGCCTCCTCCGGCCGGTCTGACCCGGCAGCCGCACCCACCTGGCTGGGCTCGGCCGATCCGCCCGGCTC
>DATCXL010000168.1:0-3269 GCA_036565825.1 Mycobacteriales bacterium | reverse complement strand
CGGCGGGATCGTGCGCCGTACCCCGCACCCGGCCCGGCCCGACCTGCCCGCCTCCGGCGGCCCGCAGATGGTCGAGGTCAGCCGGGACGGTCGGCGGGTCTACGTGACCAACTCGCTGTACGGGGCGTGGGACGACCAGTTCTACCCAGACGGGGTGGGCGCCTGGGTCGCCAGGCTGGACGCGGCCCCCGAGGGCGGCCTGGCCATCGATCCGCGGTTCTTCCCCAACGGTGAGGACTTCCGCGGCCTGCGGGTGCACCAGGTACGGCTACAGGGTGGGGACGCCTCGTCCGATTCATACTGCTATCCATGACCGTCGACCAGCTCGTCGCACTCCTCGCGCTTGGTGCGTTCCATGGCGTGAATCCTGGGATGGGCTGGCTGTTCGCGGTGGCGTTGGGACTACAGCAACGCAGCAGTAACGCCGTGCTGGGTGCGTTGCCGGCCATCGCGGTCGGCCACCTGGGCTCGGTCACCGCGGTGGCCGTGGTCATCGCGTTGACCGAGTCGACCTTCACCTCCGCGGTGGTCACGGTGACCGGTGGGGCGTTGCTGGTCGGGTTCGGGCTGTGGCGGCTGCTGTCGTCCCGGCACTTCCGCTGGGCCGGGATGCGGCTGAGTCGTGCCCAGCTTGTCGGCTGGTCGTTTCTGATGTCCTCGGTGCACGGCGCGGGTCTGATGCTGCTTCCGGTCCTGGCCTACGGTCAGACCGACCACGCCGACCACACCCTGCACGGTGCCGGGTCGGCGGCCGGTGACGCGGTGTTCGCGGCGCTGGTACACACCGCGGCGATGCTGGTGGTGATGGGATGCGTGGCGATGCTGGTCTACCGGGTGTTCGGGCTCGGCTTCCTTCGGCGGGCGTGGGTCAACCTGGACAAGGTGTGGGCGGTGGCCCTGATCGGCGCCGGGGTGACCACCGCGCTGATCGGCTGAACAGGCCGAGCCCGGCACGATCTTGCGTCGCTGGCCACCAGGTGTGGAGTTACCGCCCACCGGGAGCCTGATTCACGGGACAATGACGGAAACGTCCCAGGTGTGAGCCGGGAGGTGTCTGTGATCGGTACCGCGCTGCGTCAGGAGTTCGAGGCCGCCCTCGGTCGCTCGGGGGTGATCAGCGATCCGGCCGAGTTGAGGACCTACGAGTGTGACGGGCTGACCGGATACCGGGTGGTGCCCGCGCTGGTGGTGCTCCCGGAGTCCACCGAGCAGGTCGCCGCGGCGGTGCGGCTGTGCGCCCGTGAACAGATCCCGTTCGTGGCCAGGGGTGCGGGCACCGGGCTGTCCGGTGGGGCGGTGCCGGTGGCCGACGGCATCGTGATCTCGCTGGCGCGGATGCGGCGGATCCTGCAGATCGACGTGGCCAACCAGCGGATGGTGGTGCAACCGGGGGTGACCAACGCCGGGATGTCCCGTGCGGTGGCTGATCACGATCTGTACTACGCGCCCGACCCCTCCAGCCAGATCGTCTGCACGATCGGCGGCAACGTGGCGGAGAACTCAGGCGGCGCGCACTGCCTGAAGTACGGCTTCACCGTGCACCACGTGCTGGCCGTGCAGGTGGTGCTGGCCGACGGTTCGGTGGTCACCCTGGGCGGGGACTCGACCGAGGGCGAGGGCCCGGACCTGCGTGGGTTGTTCATCGGCACCGAGGGCACCGTCGGTATCGCCACCGAGATCACCGTGCGACTGCTGCGCAAACCCGAGTCTGTGCGCACCCTGGTCGCCGACTTCCCCTCGATGGAACAGGCCGGTGACGCGGTCAGCGACGTGATCGCCGCCGGGATGGTGCCGGCCGCCATCGAGATGCTCGACCAACTGGCCATCGAGGCGTGCGAGGCGGCCACCCACGCCGGTTACACCCTGGACACCGCCGCCGCTCTGGTGGTGGAGCTGGACGGACCTCAGGTCGACTGCGACGACATGTTCGAACAGTTGTCGCAGATCTGTCACCGGCACGGCACCACCAAGATCCGGATCGCCGCGAACGAGACCGAGCGGGCCGCGATCTGGCAGGGCCGCAAGGCCGCGTTCGCCGCGGTCGGCCGGATCAGCCCGAACTATTTCGTCCAGGACGGGGTGGTGCCACGGACCCGGCTGGCCGAGGCGCTCGGCCGGATCGCCCAGATGTCGGCGAGCACCGGGCTGCGGGTGGCCAACGTGTTCCATGCCGGCGACGGGAACCTGCATCCACTGGTGCTCTACAGCGAGGCGGCCGGCCAGGCCGAACAGGCCGAGCGGCTGGCCCACGACATCGCTGAACTGTGCGTGGAACTGGGTGGTTCGCTGTCTGGTGAACACGGGATCGGCACCGACAAGGCGTGTTCGATGCCGCGGATGTTCGGCGAGGACGACCTGGCGGTGATGGGCCGGGTGCGGACCGCCTTCGACCCGGCCGGGTTGTGCAACCCCGGCAAGCTGCTGCCCACCCCGCGACTGTGCGGGGAGCGACCAGGCCCGTACCGACCGCATCCGCTGGAGCAGTCCGGCATCATCGAGCGGATGTGAGGTGAGGATGGACGAAGCGCTGGCCGAGTCGACCCGCCGGCCCCAGGCCCCCGACACACCACCCGACCCGACCCTCAGCTCGACCCCGGATTCGACCCCGGTGGCGCGGCCGACCACCCTGGCCGAGGCACGCCAGGCCGTGCTCGACTCAGGTGGCACGTTGCTGGTGCGCGGTGGCGGGACCAGCGTGGACTGGGGCGGCCCGGTGTACGCTCCCGACCTGGTCGTCGACACCACCGAGATGAACCGCCTGATCGCCCACAACCCCGCCGACATGACCGTCGAGGTACAGGCCGGGATGCGGTTGACCGACCTACAACAGGCGCTCGTCCCGGCCGGTCAGTGGCTGGCGTTGGATCCACCCTCGGCCGCGGCCGGGGCCACCGTAGGTGGGCTGTTGGCCACCGGGGACGCCGGACCACACCGGTTGGTCCACGGTGCGCTGCGTGACCTGGTCATCGGGCTGACCGTGGTGCTGGCCGACGGAACGGTGGCCAGGGCCGGCGGCCACGTGATCAAGAACGTGGCCGGTTACGACCTGGGCAAGTTGTTCGCCGGATCACTTGGCGCGTTCGGACTGATCACCGAACTGGTACTGCGGGTGCATCCCCGACCGCAGGCCAGCGTCACGCTTGCCGTGCCGACCGACCCGGCCGGAGCGCTGGCCGCCAGCCAGGCGGTGCGTGCCTCCACCCTGGAGGCGGTGGCGGTCGAGTGGGACGGCACCCGGCTGCTGGTGCGGTTGACCGGCACGCCCGACG
>DATCXL010000148.1:0-2204 GCA_036565825.1 Mycobacteriales bacterium | reverse complement strand
GCGTGGCGGCGGTAACACCGCCGCAACCGACAACAGCGCACTGAGCCGTACCGCTATACCGATGTCGCAGGGCAGGTCACACCCCGGCAGATCGCAGTGGTCGCATCCTGGCAGGTCGCAATGGTCGCATCCTGGCAGGTCGCAGCCGGGGTCGCAGTCGCAGGAGTCACGGAGGCGATCTCGGTCTTCTTCGTCGGACGGCACGCTCTTCGAATCAGACATGATCTTCGACTGTACGTATCACTTCCACGAATGCTTCCTTATAGGAAACCCACCACACTCGGTTCGATGGCCTGCACGGTTGAGCCCACAGTGTCTGCTGATCGTCCCCGCGAGCCAGGGGGTTTGAGGGGGGCGTGGGGTGGAGCGAAGCTCCCCCACAGAAGGCAACACAGCACGCCTACCCGCGCAACGGGATCCCGGAGCCGGGGCCTGGCCCCGGCGAGGGCCCGGGATCAGTCACCCGTGGCGGCGCAGGCCGTCGAAGGCCAACCGGGCGACCGCGTCGGCGATCTGGGCGGACGAGCCGCGGCGAGGTCGCCACCACTCGGTGATCGAGTTGACCATGCCGAACAGCAGTCTGGTGGCCAGGCGGGAGTCGATGTCGTCGCGCAGGTCGCCGTCGGCCATGGCCTGCGCGACCAGTTCGGCCACCCGTTGGTCGAACTCGCGACGCCGGGCCAGCGCCCAGGTCTCGGCCTCGGTGTTGCCGCGCACCCGAAGCAGCAGGGTCACATACGGCAGTTCGGCGACCAGCACCTCGGTCTCCCGCCGGACCACGTACTCCAACCGTTCGATGGCCCGGCCGTGTGTCGCGCCCGGTTCGTCCAGCACTGCGAACAGCGCGTCCAGGGCCCGGCCCACGCCCAGTCGAAGCAGTTCCTCCTTGCCACGCACGTGGTGGTAGATCGAGGATTTGGTGATGCCGCTGGCCCGGGCGAGGTGTTCCATGCTGGTGCCGTCGTAGCCTCGTTCGGTGAAAACCCGCGCCGCCACGTCCAGCAGCGAGTCGGGGGTGTGGTGGTGGTCTCGGCGGGCGGCCGGTTCGACGGACACGGTGCGGATCCTACCGACCGAACGTTCGGTAGGAAAACTGGCGTGACGGCGGGTGTTTCCGGCCGTTGCTCCAACCGTGTCCTACAGATGTCAGTCTGCGTGGTCTACGTGGTCTGTCTGCTTGCTCGGGCGAGCGCCAGCCGGTTAGCCTTAACCGACCGAACGTTCGGGAGGCTGGCCGGTGGGAGTCGCGGTGTCCGAGACGGCGTTGCAGGACCAGTTCGACCGGACCCTGGCCGCCGACGGGAAGATCGAGCCGCGGGACTGGATGCCCGACGCCTATCGGGCGTCGCTGGTCCGACAGATCGCCCAGCACGCCCACTCGGAGATCATCGGGATGCAGCCCGAGGGTAACTGGATCACCCGGGCGCCCAGCCTGCGCCGCAAGGCCATCCTGTTGGCCAAGGTGCAGGACGAGGCCGGGCACGGGTTGTACCTGTACTCGGCGGCCGAGACACTCGGGATCAGCCGGGACGAACTCACCGAGCTGCTGCTGGCCGGGCGGCAGCGGTACTCCTCGATCTTCAACTACCCGACCCTGACCTGGGCCGACGTGGGCGCCATCGGTTGGCTGGTGGACGGCGCCGCGATCACCAACCAGATTCCGCTGTGCCGGTGCTCCTACGGCCCCTACGCCCGGGCCATGATCCGCATCTGCAAGGAGGAGTCGTTCCACCAGCGGCAGGGGTTCGACCTGCTCAACACGTTGTCCCACGGCACGCCCGCACAGCACGAGATGGCCCAGGACGCGGTGAACCGGTGGTGGTGGCCCTCGCTGATGATGTTCGGCCCGCCCGACGACGCCTCGGCGCACTCGGGCCAGTCGATGACCTGGCGGATCAAGCGGTTCAGCAACGACGAACTGCGGCAGCGGTTCGTGGACATGTCGGTGCCGCAGGCCGAGGCCCTGGGGCTGACGCTGCCCGATCCGGACCTGCGGTGGAACCCCGATCGCGGCCACCACGACCACGGTGAGATCGACTGGTCGGAGTTTCGGGCGGTGCTGCGCGGCGACGGGCCGTGTAACCGGCAGCGGATCGAGCACCGGCGCCGAACCCACGACGAGGGTGCATGGGTGCGTGAGGCCGCCCTGGCCCACGCTCGCAAGCATGCCCAGGCCGCCGAGGCGGTGGCATGACCGCCCCGGG
>DATCXL010000134.1:0-4969 GCA_036565825.1 Mycobacteriales bacterium | reverse complement strand
GAATTCGGCAGTGGGATCGGCAAGCAGGTGGAAGAAGATAACCAGGATGGACCGTTGCAGCGCGACCAGGGCCTTGGCCTTGGGCATGCGTTTGATCAACCGCCGGTAGCGTTCGCCGAGGAAGGTGTCGGTCTTCGCGGCGCCGGTGGCGATCTGGGCGAGCGCAGCTGTGAGGTAGGGGTTGCCCTTGTTGCGACACGAGGTCGCACGTGATGAGTGAGCTCGTTGAGGAGGTTCGACGTTTGTCGAAGACGTAGCTACAGGTCTGTGTTCGACCTGTCCCCACCGCGACGTGCGTGGCCGGTTCCTGATCGGCCGGGTACGAAGCTCGCGGGAAAACCCAAGGGTCGCCGACCCGACCATGGCGGCCACAGGTGAGGGGAAGGACCGGCACGGGGCGACTACCAGGAAACTCTTGCTGATGCCTCGACAAGTCCACATCCCGGGTTGGGTTGCGGTTCCGGGGTGAGTAGGGACCGGCCGATGTAAGGCGGCAGGCGGCGGCCACGGATAAGGCGATGGCCAGCGAACACCGTCGTCCCCGGGGTAGAGAGAGCGCCCAACCCGGTCCGGGTCTCATACGTGCGGAACGTGTAAACCCTGCCAGGGTCCGCAGCACATGCGCGGGTATGCGTGGTGCTTGCGGTAGGCCGACAGCGATGGGGGCGGAATCCCGTCTGGCAGGACAGGGTGTCCAAGAAGCGAACGCCGGCAGCCGAAAGGCAGCAGGAAACCGCAGGCCGCACTACCGGGAACTCCTCCCGGAGGGCGGGCGGATAACTGGCCGGATACCGGGCCTGGTGCCCGGCCCTGAAAGGGGTGCTGACGTGGACAGGTGAGCCTTTGACTCGAAGCAGATGCAAATGCCAGAACCAAGGGGCAAGTTGGACACTTCGGTGAACGGACCTGAGGGCCCGAGCTCGGTCTTCGACGGTGACGCCTGGGACCAGGTGGACTGGCGAGAACACGAGCGGCGGGTGCGGCGGCTGCGGTGCAGGATTTTCAAGGCGGTCAAGGACGGGGACCTGGCCACGGTCAGGAACCTACAAAAGTTGGCGCTGCGGTCCTGGTCCAACACGCTGATCAGCGTGCGCCAGGTGACGCAACGCAACACGGGCCGCACGACCGCGGGGGTGGACGGGCAGGTCGCACTGACCAGCCAGGCCCGAGCCGAGGTGGCGGTACAGGTGCACGCCACCCGAAGCTCGTGGCAACCCGTAGCGGTCCGGCGGGTGTACATACCGAAAGCCAGTGACAGGACCAAGATGCGCCCGCTCGGCATACCAGTGATCATGGATAGGTGCCACCAAGCACGTGTCCGCCAGGCGCTGGAGCCGGAGTGGGAGGCCCGGTTCGAGGCCCGATCGTATGGGTTTCGGCCGGGTCGCGGCTGCCACGACGCGATAGGATCCTTGTTCCAAACCCTGTGCGGGAAATCCAAGAGGGTGTGGATCCTTGACGCCGACCTGGCTGGCGCGTTCGACAACATCGACCACGATCACCTGCAAGAATCCATCGGCGATTTCCCCGCGAGGCGGATGGTCGCCGGTTGGCTGAAGGCGGGCGTGCTCGAGACCGAGAAAGGGTTCTCGCCCACCAGGGCGGGCACCCCGCAGGGTGGGGTAATTTCGCCCTTGTTGCTGAATATCGCATTGCACGGGCTGGAGGAGGCCGCTGGTGTACGGTACCTGACCGGCAGTCGTGCCGGGGAGGTGGCGGGCACCAGCCCGGCGCTCGTAAGATACGCCGACGACCTGGTCGTCTGCTGTCACACCAGGCAGCAGGCCGAACAGGTCAAGGCGAGGTTGGCCGCATGGCTGGCGCCCCGAGGGTTGGCCTTCAACGAGGCCAAGACCCGCATCGTGCGCCTCGACGACAGGGGATTCGAATTTCTCGGATTTCACCTGCGTCGATACGATACCGGCAGGCTGTTGATCAAACCGAGCGTCACGGCTATCAAGAGGTTCCGGGAACGGCTGGCCAAGGAGTTCCGCGCGCTCCGCGGGGCCAACGTCGCGGCGGTCCTGGCGAAGATCACCCCGATCGTTCGGGGCTGGGTCGCCTACTACCGCACGGTGGTGTCGTCCAGGGTGTTCCACGCCCTGACCGACTACCTGTGGAAACTCACCTACAAGTGGGCGTGCTGGAGCCACCCCAACAAGCCGAAACGCTGGATCACCCGGCGGTACTTCGGAAAGTTCAACAAGTTCAGAAACGACCGGTGGGTGTTCGGCGACCGGGACACCGGCGCCTACCTACCGAAACCGGCCTGGACCGACATCGCACGGCACACCCTGGTCAAGGGCGGGGCGTCCCCCGACGACCCCGACCTGGCCGAATACTGGGCGCAGCGTCGCCGCAAGGTCAAACCCCCACTGGACCCCTACACCGTGCGCCTGCTGTCCAAGCAGGACGGACGGTGCACCCTGTGCGGAGAAAACCTGCTGATCCCCGACCAGCCACCCCAGTCCCCAGAGGGCTGGGAACGGTGGTTTTTATGGGTGACGAAGAAGGCGATCAAGGCGGACCACCTGGTCCACCACACCGCACCCAACACGCCGCGCGCTGACCGAACACACCTCGTACACGCCACCTGCGGCCGCACCGGCAAACGCACCCGGGCGGTGAACGCAAACACCGTGCTGCAACCAACCACCTGAACCGCCCTCGTGGCTTGCTTGGGCCGTGTGCCGCGATGAGTGGCATGCACGGTCCTGAGGGGGGTGGGGCGCAGCAATGCGCTCCACCTACCCGGCCGGGCGGCCCCCCGCACGGATCCCGACGTGCGGAACTACCGCATCGGGCTCCTGCCTCAGGTTCTGGCTGCGAAGCGCACGTTCGGGTAGGGATGCATCACACGGACTTGCGGGAGCCACCGAGTTGCGTATCTGCCCATCCGCGCCCAGGTGATCCGACCGCGCTGGCTGCGCCGCCGGAGCGTACGCCGCCAGTGCAGCGTCACCTGGTACCGGAAAGCCGATACCGCGTTGGAATTGCCCGGTACGGCGTAGTAGGCGACGTGCCCTTGCAGCACCCGGGCCAGCCACCGTCCCTGCACCGGGATGGGATCATGCATGCGACGCCTGAGCTGGGTCTTGACCTCGGCCAGCTTCGCCCGCATCCGTTTCGCGATCGTGATACGCCGCACCCAGAACCGCCCGCTGCGGGCCCTGGCACAGATGTGCGTAAAGCCCAGAAAGTCGAACGTCTCCGGCTTGCCCAGACCCCGACGCCGCCGGTCGATGGCGGCACGCCGCCCGAACTCGATCAGCCGCGTCTTGTCCGGGTGCAGCTCCAGCCCGAACCGCGCGAACCGCTCGCGTAGCTCGTCGAGGAACCGCCGCGCATCCTCCTCGTACTGAAACCCGACGATGAAGTCGTCCGCGAAACGGACAATGATGACATCTCCGTCCGCGTGGTGACGCCTCCAATGGTCGGCCCACAGGTCGAACACGTAATGGAGGTACACGTTCGCGAGCAACGGCGACGCCGATGCCCCCTGCGGTGAACCTTCCTCACACGCCGACCACTGTCCATCCTCGATGACCCCGGCGGCCAACCACTTGCCGATCAGCCGCCAGATCCGCTTGTCTGCGATCCGATGCTCGACAAACCTTCGCAACCAAGAATGATCAATTTGGCCGAAAAAGTTGCGGATGTCCGCATCGAGCACCCAGTTCACCCGCTTCCGCTCGATCCCGACCGCGAGGGCATCCAACGCATCATGCGGGCCGCGCCCCGGCCGGAACCCATACGAGAAGCCCCGGAAGTCCACCTCATAGACGGCGTTGAGCACCTCGACGACCGCCCGCTGAACGATCTTGTCCTCCAGCGACGCGATCCCCAACGGCCGCATGCGACCATCAGGTTTCGGGATGTACGCCCGCCGACTCGGCTTCGCCCGGTAGCGCCCCGACTGCACCCGACCATGCAGATCCAGGAGATTCGCCTCCAGGTTCCGTCCATAGTCGTCCCACGTCACCCAGTCCACCCCCGGCGCGGCCTTCGGGCTGATCGCCCAATACGCCCGCCGGAGCCGAGACGCCGTGACATGGTGCAGCAGCGCGGTGAACCGCGCGTCCTTGTCCCGTCGTGCCACCTCACGCACACGGCCCAGCGCACTCGACGCATCGGTTCCGGCACTGGGTCCGGGATGCGTTTTACCGACCGTGTTCCCCTTGGCTCGCTCCCTTTCCTCCCCCACCTCCGCGGCCGTGGCCTTGTTCGGCGGGTTCGCAGGTACTACGAAGCGATCCGACTTCCCACGCTCGTGCATCTCAGGCGTACCACCTTGTGTTCCCTGAGCGGCCCAGCCCGTGATCAGCAGCCTGGGCGAGGGTGGGATCTCCCGGTTCTCGCGCATGGAGGTTCCGTACATGCCATGGATCTCTGACCACGCGGGGTCCACCGACCGCTCGCGAAAGCGCCGTCAGTGATGTTGCCTTCCGCCTCTTGTACAACGTGGGCACCCCGATCGCCTCATTTCGCGGCTCAATAGCCCGGCCTGCACGTACCCCTGTGAACGCTTCGCCACGCCCTCGCGGGACGTCGACGCATCACTCGGGGCCGCCGTGGGTCGCTACCCCTTCGGCGTAGAGCTCTTCCATCTCCTCCTCCATGCCGGTTTATCCCGGCGCTTTCACAAGATCGAGCACCGGCTGTTCTCCCACATCTCCATGAACTGGCGCGGACGGCCCCTGACCAGCCACGACGTCATCGTGCAGTCCATCGCCGCGACCACCACCCGCAGCGGCCTGACCGTGCACGCCGAACTCGACACCGACACCTACCCGACCGGCGTCAAGATCCCCGACACGCAGATCAAAACGCTCCATGACACCGGCGCCCTACACCGCCACCACTGGCACCCGGAATGGAACTACACACTCCGCCCGCCCCAGAAATGAGCGTGTTGATCATCGGCGGGCCCTTACCATCGGCTGGGCCTTGGTCTACTGGCCGTGGATGC
>DATCXL010000084.1:0-2397 GCA_036565825.1 Mycobacteriales bacterium | reverse complement strand
CGTCGGTCGGGCCGATGTCGACCGCGTCGACCCTGATCCGCTGGCCGCGCACGTAGAACGCCGCGCCGGGGGCCAGTTCGGTGACCGCGGTCATGCTGCCCCGGGCGTAGGAGTACTCGGCGGACTGGTACTCCTTGCCGCCCTCGTCGGAGGTCCACCACAGGGTCACGTCCAGCACGGTGCTGTCGTCGACCAGGGTGTAGTTGGGCAGCAGGCCCAGCAGTTCCAGGCCGGTCAGCACCGACTCGTTGACCAGGGTGTGGTGCAGCAGCCGCACCGCCCGCAGTTCCCCCAACCAGCGGCGGCGGTCCTCTCGCTGCGCGTCGTCCAGGTGGCCCTGGTCCTCAAGTTCGGTGATGGCCTTGCCCAGCCGCAGGATCCGGTCGGTCAGGTCGGCCTCGCGCCGCCGCCAGTCGGCGAACGCCTGGGACACCACGACCTCGATCCCACCGGCGGCGAAGGCCCGAACGTCCTGGCGGGACTGCTCGTCGAGGTGTTCACCGAACAGGTCGAGGAACCCGCCGGCCAACCCGGCCGCGTCGGCGTGGATCGCGTCGAGGAACCGGCGCATCCAGCCGGACGGTTCCAGGCCCCTGCGCACCAGCGGACCGATCTTCCAGGGCGGGCTCTGTTGGGGGCCGAGTTCTCCGGCCGCGACCCGGTCCAGGCAGTAGGCCAGGAACTGGCGGTGCAGCAGTTCGGTGGCGTCCAGGTAGGCACCCGGCGGGGTCACCTCCCCGTCGATCAGGTGCCGGGGCTCGGCGAAGTAGTACAGGTCCCTGGGCTCGCTGGGCACCGTGGCCAACACCAACGAGTTACCCGACGACCGGCCGGCCCGCCCGACCCGTTGCAGGTAGTTCGCGGTGGCCCGGGGCAGCGAGGCGAGGGTGACCACACCCAACTCGCCGATGTCGATGCCCAGTTCCAGGGTGGGTGTGCAGGTCAGCACGTTCGGGTCGATCGGGCTGGTACCCGCCTTGAACCGGGTCTCGACGTCCTCCCGCGACGGACGGTCGAGCAGGCCGGTGTGCTCCTGGGTGACGATCCGCCGGACCCGCCGGGACAGGTACATGGTGCGGTAGAAGTTCTCCGGCGGGGCCGGGTCGGGCCGCAGCCGCCCGGTGCACCGCCACCGCGGGCACGGCGCGTCGTCCCAGACGGCCTGCCGGTGTGCGGTGGTGGGTTGCAGGTGTTGGCAGACGGTGCAGCGCAGCCGGGCGCCGCCGGCGGCGAGCTCGTCGGTGTCGACCAGGTGCAGGCTGATCCGGGCCGGGTCCAGGCCGTAGATGGCCGCGCCGCTGTTCGAGGTGCGCCGCACCAACGCGCCGACCTCGTCACCGGCCAGTGCCTCGCAGACCCGCAGCAGCAGCGACTTCGCCCCCCGGGCGGGCACCCCCAGGCAACGGCCGGTCCAGTCGGTCAGCCAGGTGGGCGCCTCCCCGGCCGGGGCCAGCGCGGTGAAATGCTTCGACCGGCCGGTGGTGAGGAACGTCGGTGCCGCCATGCCGCGCGGGAACTTCTGCATGCCCCTGGGGCTGCCACCCCAGATCGGGTACCGGTCACCGTCGCGTTCGACGTACCGGCGCAGCCACTGGTGGTGGATACCGCCAGTGGTGCGCAGTCGTTCCACCAGCCCGAGCAGCCACGGCTGGTACGCCTCCACATCCGGCAGTTCACCGACGGCCTGTTCGGGCAGGTTCTGGTGGATCTCCCGTGCCAGCGCGGCCAGCCGGGCCAGGTCCACGTCGATGTCGGCGGCCACCGCCCCGGTCAACTCCAGGGTGCGTCCGAGCCGGCTGCGCAGCCCGAACTCCAGGTGCGCCTGGAACGCCAGCCGGTTCGCCAGGGTCCGGCGCAGGCCCTGGGGCGGGTGACGCAGCCACTCGCCCTCCAGCCCCAGTCGGCGGGGAAAGTCCGGCGGGGTGACCGCATACAGGTCGGCCTCGCCCAGGTCACCGGACAACCGCTCGGCCACCGTCGCCAGGCTGGTGGGACCGGCACCGATGGCCCGCACGATCATGGATCGCAGGTTGAACTGGAACGCCCGGCCCTCCACGAACGCGGCCCGGTGCGCGGCGTCCTGCACCGAGTCGGTGAAGACCAGGGTCTTCTTCTCCGGCTCGGCGGCCAGGTCGGTGCCGAACATCTGGGTCAGCGCCACGCTGACCAGGGTGGCCACGCTGGACCCGATGAACCGCACCGCGTCGTCGTGACCGCACGACGGGCAGCGCTGCGCGGCGGCCTCGGCGGGCCCGGGGGTGACCAGCACCGGCACATCCCCGTCGGCGCACTCGTCGTGCAGGTCCAGGGTGGCCGGCGACAGGTACCGCACGTCGGCCTCGGCCGGGTCGGCCATCAGCAGGGTGCGCACCCGGGAGCGGTCCCGCACGCTGGCCC
>DATCXL010000794.1:0-5416 GCA_036565825.1 Mycobacteriales bacterium | reverse complement strand
GCAACCGCGGCGACCACCTCGGAGCACCCGGCCACCCGCGACTTGTCCGGCACCCGCACGCTCAGCAACACCTGCGGCAGTCGGTGCACCACCGCGGCCAACTCGGCCAGCGGCGCACCGGTGGCCGCGACCCGGCCCAGCACCCGCAGTGCGGTGAGCAGACCGTCGCCGGTGGTCGCATGGTCGGCGAAGACCACATGTCCGCTCTGCTCGCCGCCCAGCGCCAGGTTGTGCGCGTACAGCGCCTCCAGCACGTGCCGGTCCCCCACCGGCGTCGTCAGCACCCGGATACCGTGCCCGCGCATGGCGTGGTGCAGACCGAGATTGCTCATCACGGTGGCGACCAGGGTGTCCTCCCGCAGTTCGCCAACCTCGCGCAGTGCCAGCGCACAGATCGCCAGGATCGCGTCACCGTCCACCACCGCACCCCGCGCGGTGACCGCCAGGCACCGGTCGGCGTCCCCATCGTGCGCGATGCCGACGTCGGAACCGGTCTGCCGCACGGCCTCGACCAGTGCGTCCAGATGGGTGGAACCGAACCCGTCATTGATGTTCAGTCCGTCGGGTGTGGCGCCGATCGCGACCACCGCGGCGCCGGCCCGTCGGTACACCTCCGGCGCGATCGCCGACGCTGCCCCGTGCGCGCAGTCCACCACCACCCGCAGGCCGGTGAGCGGGTGGGAGAGCGTGTCCAGCAGGTGGGCGGCGTACCGCTCGGCAGCGTCCGGCAGGTCCCGGGCCCGGCCGATCGCCGCACCGGTGGGCCGGCGCCGGTGCTCGTCCGCCAGCACGGCCCGCTCGATCGTCTCCTCGACCTCGTCGGGAAGCTTGTGCCCACCCCGGGCGAACAACTTGATGCCGTTGTCGGGCATCGGATTGTGGCTCGCCGACAGCACCACACCCAGGTCGGCTCCGAGTTGACCGGTCAGGTGGGCGACGGCCGGAGTGGGCAACACTCCGACCCGTAGTACGTCCACGCCCGCGCTGGTCAGACCGGCCACCACGGCGGCCTGGAGCATCTCCCCGCTGGCCCGCGGGTCACGACCGACGAGTGCCAACGGTCGACGGGACGAGTCGTGCTCGGCGAGGACGTGGGCGGCAGCCACCGACACCGCGAGTGCCAACTCAGGTGTCAGATCCCCGTTCGCCAGGCCGCGCACGCCGTCGGTGCCGAAGAGCTTGCCCATCGCAGCCTCCCAGGGCGTCCGGAAGCGAGCCGGCGACGAACGGCCGGCCAAGGTGGCCTCCGGGGGGTCAGCGCTTCGAGTACTGCGGGGCCTTGCGAGCCTTCTTCAGACCGTACTTCTTCCGTTCCTTGACCCGCGGGTCACGGGTCAGGAAACCGGCCTTCTTCAGGGCCGGACGGTTGTCTGGGTCGATCTCGATGAGCGCCCGGGCGATGGCCAGACGGAGCGCGCCGGCCTGACCGGTGACCCCACCGCCGCGCAGGTTCCCGACGATGTCGTACTGCTCGACCTTGTCAAGGGTGACCAGCGGTTCGCGAACGAGCTGCTGGTGGACCTTGTTCGGGAAGTACCTGTCCAGCGCGCGGCCGTTGAGGGTGAACGCGCCCGTGCCCGGGACGACGCGAACTCGAACCACGGCCTCCTTGCGACGGCCAACGGTCTGCACGGGCCGGCCGGTGTCGGTGCCGAGCACCGGGGCGGACGCGGTGGTGGCGATGCTCACGCCTGGGCTCTCCTACGTATCGGTTCTGCTGGTTACTGGGAGATCTGGGAGATCTGGATGATCTCGTACGGCACCGGCTTCTGTGCCGCGTGCGGGTGGTCTGGACCGGCGTAGACCTTCAACTTCGACAGCATCTTGCGACCCAGCGTGTTCTTCGGCAACATGCCGCGGACGGCACGCTCGACAACATACTCAGGTCGGCTGTCCAGCAACTCACCGTAGCTGCGTCGGCGCAGCCCACCCGGGTAGCCGGAGTGACGGTAGGCGAACTTGTTGTCCCGCTTGTTACCGGTCAGGGCCACCTTGCCAGCATTGATCACAACCACGAAGTCACCGGTGTCCACATGCGGGGCGAACTGCGGCTTGTGCTTACCCCGCAGCAGCGTCGCCGCCTGGCTCGCAAGCCTGCCGAGGACGACGTCGGACGCGTCGATCACATGCCACTGGCGCGTGACCTCGCCGGGCTTCGGGCTGTACGTGTGCACAGATCTGCCTCTTCGGTCGTGTCGATTGTTTCGTGGCGACCCACGGGCGCGGCGGAACACTCCAGCGCCGCGCACCGACCCGCCACGATACCCGCCAGGAAACCGGACGGTCAAAGCGGCCCCCTCACCGGACACCCACCGCTACCGTGGCCGGGCCCGCTGCCGGGATACCGGGTCCACGATGTACCTCGGGTCGGCCAGACCAGCGGCCGGGAAACCGAACGCGTCGACCTGGTACACGTACCTGCCGGCGGCGAAGAAGCAGCGTTGGGCCGGCGTGCCGTCACTGGTGAAGGCGAAGCAGGACGACGGCGAACCGGCCGCCGGCACGGTCAACGGCACCAGATCGCGGTGCAGCCGCCGGTCGACCGCAACCAACCCGTCGAGCACCGCCCGGGCGGCCACGGGATCACGCAGTTCGTAGACCGAGTAGGACTCGTGTCCGCCCTGGTTGCTGTACATCGCGGTGAACCCAGCCTCCGACAGTAGCCTTCGTTCGGCGTCGGGATCCTCGGCCAACCCGTAGTAGGCGTCCAGGTCGTACCCGCCGCCGTTGACCAGGGTGCCACCCGCCGGCTCAACCAACAGCCGACGCAACCGACGTTGATCGTCGCGCAGTCGGGTCATCCGGTCCAACGGAGTCGGGCGGTACTCCTTGGCCCGGGCCAGGGCCGACCGGAGCACACTGACCGCGGTGGTCACCATCCGGTCGGCATCCTTGTCGTCGGTGTACTGGTAGAGCACCAGACGGTGGAAGGCGATGACCGTCTGGAGCACCCGCCGGCCGGTGTTCGGGTTCACCCCGGCGATCGCTGTCGCCGGGCTGAGCCCGTCCAGCGGTGCCACCCTGTCCTGCGGCCCGGCAAGCGTCGGTACGACGTCCATGGCGGCCTGGCGGGCCGCGGCGGCGTCACGCATCTCGATCGCCGCGGCGACCAGACCCCGCCCGCTGACCGGGTCGCTTCGGCACTGCACGTAGCCGGCCACGAAACCGTTCCGACGGAACACCTCCACCGACCGGTCGACGAACAACCCGCCGAACCCGCCGAGCGCGTCGACGCTCTTCAGCGGCAGGGTGGGCAGGCACGGACGGGTGAAGGAACTGTTCACCACATCTGGTCGCGGCACCGCGTAGGCCAGTCGCCGCGACTCGACCAGCGTGACACCCTCGTCGAACACGGTCACCGACGTGCCAGACGACGCCGACGCCGCGGAACCCCGGCCCGGTACCGACCCGGTGCATGCGGTGAGGCTCACCGTGCTCGACACCACGACCGCCAACAGGCCGGCCGCCGGACGCCGCCGCACGGGTGGCCCACCCCCTCGGGTGTCCCGATGGTTCACCAGACCGCACGGGTGCGAGCCACCCTGCCCTCATCCCAGACCGGCTCGTCTGCCTCGTAGACCGAACCGTCCGCACCGAAGACGAGATACCGGTCGAATCCCCTGGCGAACCACCGGTCGTGGGTCACCGCGAGCACGGTGCCGGCGAACGCGTCCAACCCGTCCTGCAGGGCCTCGGCGCTGAGCAGATCCAGATTGTCGGTGGGCTCGTCGAGCAACAGCATGGTCGCGCCGGACAGTTCCAACAGCAGAATCTGTAGCCGTGCCTGTTGACCGCCAGACAGGGTGTCGAACACCTGGTCGGCCTGTTGGTCCAACCCGTATCGGCGCAGCGCGGCAACGGCTCGGCCACGATCCCGGCCGGTACGCCGGTCGCCACCGTGCCAGAGGATGTCGACCAGGGTCTGACCGACGAACTCGGGATGTTCGTGGGTCTGGGCGAACAGCCCGGGCACCACCCGGGCACCCAGTTTCCACCTGCCCTGGTGCGCCACCTGTGCGCCAGCCAGCAGGCGCAGGAAGTGTGACTTGCCCGAACCGTTCGAGCCGAGCACGGCCACCCGCTCGGAGTAGAACACCTCCAGGTCGAACGGTCGCATCAGCCCGGACAGTTCCAACTCCTGGCAGGTCAACGCGCGCACCCCGGTCCGACCACCGCGCAGCCGCATCGAGACCCGCTGCTCGGTGGGTCGTTCCGGCGGTGGGCCGACCGTCTCGAACCTCGCCAGCCGGGTCTGCATGGCGTGGTATCGAGATGCCATGTCGGGGCTGTTCTTCGCCTGCTGCTGGAGGGTTCGCACCAGGTCCCGCAACCGCTGATGCTCCTCGTTCCACCGGCGATGCAGCTCGTCCAACCGCTCGACCCGGGCGGCACGGGCATCACGGTAGGTGTCGAAAGCCCCGCCGTGTACCCAGGCCGAGTGGCCCTCGATGGTCACCACCCGGGTCGCGGTGCGGGCCAGCAGTTCCCGGTCGTGGCTGACATACAGCACGGTCTTGTCGGTGCCGACCAGCCGTTCCTCCAGCCAGCGCTTGCCCGGCACGTCCAGGTAGTTGTCTGGTTCGTCGAGCAGCAGCACCTGGTCGGGACCGCGCAGTAGCGCCTCGGCCACCAACCGCTTCTGCTCACCGCCGGACAGCGTGCGCACCATCCGGTGCTGGGCCTGTTCGAACGGCACCCCCAGCGCGGCCACGGTCACGGTGTCCCACAGCACCTCGGCGAGATACCCGCCGGCGTCGCCCCAGTGGGCCAGCGCCTCGGCGTAACGGAGCTGGCTGGGTTCGTCGTCGTGTTCGACCAGCGCGAACTCGGCCCGTTCCAGCCGTTGCCCGGCCGCTCGCAGGGCCGGTTGGGCGTGCGCGAGAAGCAACTCCCGCACCGTGGTCTGGTCCCGGACCGAACCCACGAACTGCCGCATCACGCCCAGGCCACCGCTGTGCGTGACGACCCCCGCCGTGGGTGCCTGGTCTCCGGCGGCAACCCGCAACAGCGTGGTCTTGCCTGACCCGTTGGCGCCGACCAGCGCGACCCGGGCACCGTCGGCCACCCGGAAGTTGACGTCGTCGAAGAGCGTCCGTCCGTCCGGCAACACCACCGACAGGTGCGCGACCTCCAGGTATCCCATGTCGCCCAGTCTTCCTCGCCCGGCCCCACCGGGTCACCCCGGTTGGTTCGGGCCCGTACCGGCCCGGGTCACCTGGGTAACGGGCCTCAGCTACCGGCTTGGTTTCCGCCTCAGCTACCGGCCTCAGCTACCGGCCCGGCCGTCCCGGACGAACGCGCCGTCGCGCAGCACCGGCACCACGTCGCTGGCCCCCACCTCGGCGGCCACCGTGACGTCGGCGGCGAATCCGTCCCGGGCCAACTCGCGCCCGGATGCGCAGTCGCGCAGCGCGGC
>DATCXL010000071.1:0-7748 GCA_036565825.1 Mycobacteriales bacterium | reverse complement strand
CGGCGTCCGCCAGCCGGCCCCGGGGCGGGCGACACGGCCGAACCGTCGTCTGGCCCTGCTCGCCGGGACGCTGAGCGCATTAGTGGTCTTCAGCGGCCTGACCGTGGTCGTCAGCGACCACGCCCTGCCCGGTGACACCTTGTACTCGCTCAAGCGCACAACCGAGGGTGTCGAACTGGCGTTGGCACGCGGTGAGCAGGCCAGGGCCGAACGCCACCTGGACTTCGCCCAGACCAGGGCCCGCGAGCTCGCTGACCTGGTGCGGCGGAGCGCTCCCGGAGCCACCAGTACGCCGACCCCGCCGGTGTCGGTCACCGGCGTCGATGGAGACAGTCAGACCAGCATCGACCGGGCGCTGGTTGACACCACCCTCGGCGACATGGACCAGCAGACCCGAGACGGGGTACGGGCACTGACCGAGTTCGCCGTGACCACGGTGGCTGACGCCCCGCTGGCCGACCTGAGCTCCTGGGTGGCCGACCAGCGGGCAATCCTGCAGCCCGTGCTCGAAGGGTTGCACGGCGACGCCAACCTGCGGGCCACCCGCTCGGTCGCCCTGCTCAACCGGGTCCGAGACCGGGTGGTGGCGCTGCGCAGCCAACTCACCTGCGCGTGCATGGACCGCGGTCACATTGACGACCTGGGGCCGCTGCCATGCTGGCCCTGCGATCCGCCCACCGCACCGCAGCCACAGGCTGGTACCACCCCGCCCGCGTCCCAGACCGGGGGAGCACGACAGGGCCCGACAAAACCGCCGCCGTCGGCCCCTGACCACACGGCGCCACCGAGTGGCAGTGCCTCCCCGACCGGTACACCCGGTGGGACATCGCCGCAGGCCACCTCGCCGCCGCCTGACGATCCCTCCCTGCTGCCGTCCGTGAGCAGCGAACCGACGGACGGCGGCCTACTGCCACCGATCCTGCCGACCGGGGAGTTGCCGCCGCTGTTGCCCGGGCTGTTGCCCGGGCTGCTCGGCGGTTGAACGACTCTTGGGATACTCGTCTGGTGCCACGACTGCCGCGGACCAGGTCAGGCCGTCGGGATGCCCGAGCGGTACTCGCCGGCTCTGCTTCGGCTGCGGTCGCCGAGGTGGCCGCACCGCGGGCCGCCCCGGCCGACCCGACCGCCGCTGCGTTCTTCGATGTCGACAACACGATCATGGTTGGCGCCTCGATCTACCACTTCGCCCGTGGGTTGGCCGCCAGGAAACTGTTCACCTGGCGTGATCTGACATCATTCGCCTGGCATCAGGTGAAATTTCGGATCCGTGGCCGAGAGAGTGCCGGGGATATCAGCACGGCCCGGGACACCGCGCTGGCCTTCGTGGCAGGCAGGCGAGTCCAGGACATCATCGACTACGGCGAGCAGATCTACGACGACGTGATGGCCGAGCGCATCTGGCCAGGCACACACGCCCTGGCCCAACGCCACCTCGACGCCGGCCAGCGGGTCTGGCTGGTCACCGCGACCCCGGTCGAACTGGCCGCCCTGATCGCGCGCCGGCTCGGGTTGACCGGCGCACTGGGCACCGTCGCCGAGGCCCGGGACGGTACCTACACCGGTCGGCTGGTCGGTGAGATCCTGCACGGTTCGGCCAAGGCCGAGGCGGTGCGTGCGCTGGCCGAACGGGAGGGTCTGGACCTGGCCCGGTGCACCGCCTACAGCGACTCGCTCAATGACCTGCCCATGTTGAACCTGGTCGGCCACGCGGTGGCGGTCAACCCGGACCCGGGACTGCGGGCCGAGGCGCGCCGTCGGGGGTGGGAGATCCGGGACTTCCGTACCGGTCGCAAGGCGGTCCGGATCGGCGCTCCCACCGCACTGGTCCTGGGCGCCCTGGCCGGTGCCGCCGCGAGCGTGACCCTACGTCGACGCCGACGGTAGTCGGGTGTTCCAAGCCCGAGCCGGGGCGGAGCGGCTCGGGGGTCCCGCAGTACGGACACGGCGCCGCGCCACCCTCTGTGGGGGTCTCCGTTCCACCCCACACCCCATCAACCACCCAGTATCCGGTTCACTGTCCACCCTGCCGTCGCTCCGCCGGGTCGTCGGCCTTCACGCCGGTCTCCGGTGCCGACGCGGACAGCAGCAACGCCACCAGCACGATGCCGGCCGAGACGCCGAACGCGGACGAGAACCCGTAGCTGTCGGCGAGCAGGCCGGCCACCACCGGGCCGACGATGTTCCCCACGTCCGCGGCCATCTGGTAGGCGGCCACCGCGGTGCCACCACCGCCGCCGACCACGTCGCCGAGGATGGCTCCGGGAGCCACGTCCAGCGTCCCTGATCCCAGGCCCATCAGGGCCATCGCGCCCAGGTACCCGGGCAGGTTCGGTGAGATGGCCAACAGGAGCAGAGCGGCCGCGCACAACCCGAGGCCGCAGACCAGCAACGGCCGGCGCCCCCTGGTGTCGGCGTAGTTCCCGGCGGGCAGCAGCAGCAGAGCGCTCAGCGCGGCCACGATCACGAACCCGACCCCGATCCACACCGGGTCCAGGCCAAGCGCCTCGGTGACGAACAGCGGCACGATCGCGCTGCGCACCGCGAGCACCGACCAGGCCCGGGCCAGGTTGGTGGCCATCGCCGCCCGGTACGCCGGATGCCGCAGCGCTGTTCCCAACGAGGTGCGACCGGTCTGCCCGGCACCGGCACGGTCGCGCAGTGCGGTGTGTCGCAGCGCGACCACCGCGATGACGCCGGCCACCGCGAGCGTCCCGGCGTACATGAAGAACGGCGCCCGGATCGACACGCCGATCACCGCGCCACCCAGTGCCGGGCCGCAGATGGTGCCGACCAGGAAACCGCCCTGCCACATCCCGACCGCCCGGCCACGCTGCGCGGTGCCGACCACCCGCAGCAGCAGGCTGGTGGCGCTCACGCTGAACATGGCCGAGCCGACACCCCCGATGCCGCGTAACAGGATGAGTTGGGGGTAGGTCTGGGCCAGTCCGGCCAGCATGCTGGACACCGCGACCACGGCGATGCCCACGGCCAGCACGATCCGCTCGCCGATCCGGTCGACGAGCCGCCCGGCGCCCATCGCGGAGACCAGTCGGGCCACCGCGAACGCGCTGATGACCGCACCGGCCGCCGCGTTACCGACCCCGAACTGGCGGGCGAACACCGGCAGGGCGGGCGCCACGATGCCGAAACCCACGGCCACGAAGAACGCCACCGTGACCAGCACCGTCACCTCGCGGGGCAGGTCACGCAGTGGGTTACGCACGTCTGGCATCCTCGCATCCCGCAGGCCCACCGCCGACCCACCGCAGACCTGACGAGCACCGGCCAGGCACCGGTCCGGCACCGACGGGTCCTCGGTCAGCCGAAGGCGGATCCGCGTTGGGCGAGCAGCCGGTGGAGGGTCTGCTGGATCGTGTCGCGCACCTGGTCGGACAGGTCGAACACCAGGACGGGGTCCTCGGCATGCTCGGCCAGCCCGGCGGTGTCAACCGGCTTGCCGAACTCGATGAGCCACTTCGACGGCAGTGGAACCAACCCGAGCGGACCCAGCCACGGAAACGTCGGCGTGATCGGGAAGTAGGGCAGGCCGAACAGTCGGGCCAGCACGTCGACGTTCGCCAGCATCGGGTACGCCTCCTCGGCGCCCACGATCGAACACGGCACGATCGGCACGCCGGCGCGCAACGCGGCACTGACGAACCCGCCACGGCCGAAGCGGCGCAGTTGGTACCGCTCGGAGAACGGCTTACCGGTGCCCTTGAACCCCTCCGGCCAGACACCGACCAACTCGCCGGCGGCGAACAGCCGTTCGGCGTCGGCGTTGCAGGCCAGGGTGTGCCCGGCCTTGCGGGCGTACTCCCCCAGCAGCGGCGTGCGGAAGACCAGGTCGGCGGCAAGCATCCGCAGGTACCGGTGGGCCGGATGATGGTCGCGCAACGCCACCCAGGTCATCAGGGCGTCCACGGCGATGGTGCCGGCATGGTTGGCCACCACCAGCGCGGCCCCCTCCGACGGCACGTGTTCCAGCCCGGACACCTCAACCCGAAACCAGTCCCGATACCACGGCCTGAGCATCGGCAGCAGCACCCGGTCGGTCAACTCGCGGTCGAAACCGAACTCGTCCACCTGATAGTCGCCGGTGATCCGCCGCCGCAGGAACGCCAGCGCCCCGGCGATCCGGTGTTCCCAGTCCGGTCGGTCCCCGTCCGGTCGGTCCCCGTCGTGGTCATCCACCGGAGGGCCGTTCCAGGTCGCCGACCAGCAGTCTGCGGGCGGCCCGCTCCAGCTTTGACACGGCCGCCCGGTTGACCATGCCGGGGGCTTGGCCGGGCAGTTGGCCGCGGACGAACTCGTCGAACGCCTGTGCGCTGGTGTGATGCGGTTGGTAGCCGAACTCCCGCCGCAGCCGGGTGGTGTCGACGATACCTCCGAGCGTGAGCAGCCCGGCCCGCGCCGGATGGAGGCCGACCAGATCCACCAGGCCGGCCAGCGCGGCGCCGGCCGGACCGGCCAGATCCGGAACCGGCAGCGCCACCCGCCCGGCCCGACGGATCATCTGAGAGAGCAACAGCACACCCGATCCGGCAACGTTGATGGTCCGGTGCCGCTGCTCGACCCGAAACCCCGACGGCGTCGCCGCACCGGTCGGGCCAGCCAGATCGGCGAAGTCAGCCGAACCGGCGTCAGACATACCCTCACCGATGGCGGCCAACCGGAACACCTCCACCGCGTCCTGCTCGTGCAGGAACTGTAGGCGCGGGTCGTACCCCAGCACGGTGGGGACCACGGGCGGCCGGAGGTAGCGGGCCAGCGGGGTGCGCACCCGTGGCCCGACCAGGTTCGCCAGTCGGAACAACACCACGGAGACGTCCGGACGGTGTCGGGCAAACGCGCGGACGTGCGTTTCGACGTCCACCGCGTCGCGGGCGGGCCCGCCGCGTGGCGGCAGTTCCGTCTCGGTGTCCTCCTCGACGAACAGTGCCGGGTCGCAACTGGTCGTGCCGTACACCGCCGTGGTGGACCGGACCACCAGCCGACGCAACCGGTCCGAACGCTGGCACGCGGCAAGCAGGCGCATTGTGCCGACGATGTTGTTCTGTCTGACCTGCGAGCGGTCACCGGGCGCCGGGTCGACACCGACGCTGGCATGCACGATCGTGTCGACCCCGGCCTCGGTGACCAGCCGGGCAACCTGTGGATGGCCCAAGTCGGTCTGGACGAACTCGACAGACCCCTCGAACTCACCGCGGGTGGTGCCGTCCAGCAACGGCGGCCCGACGTCGACACCGATGACCCGACCGACGCCTGGTTCCCGGACCAACGCGGCGGCCACCCGTGCACCCAGGAACCGGCCGACGCCGGTGACCAGTACGACCGACGGGGTCATGGCCTCTCCGGGTCCGGGCAGCGCGCGGTCGCCGGACATCCTATGCCGACCGGAGAACCGGGGCACACCAGCGCGCGCCGGGGCGACCCGGCGCGCGACCTCGAGACCTGATGTCTGAAGGTGGTGCTTCGTCTCTACGACCCACGCAACCGGACCACGGGACCACCCGACCACCCGACCACCCGAGCAAGGTGATCCCAAGATGGAAGAGGCGGAAGTCAGGACGGGGGCTGATCGACCACCGCCACCGGGCGGTTGACCACCTGTGGCATGTAGTGCACCCGGCTGAGCAGGACCGGGTCACCCGGGCCCACCTTGAGGACCCGGTCCGCACGGCCCATGTTGACCACGATCGTGATGGCCCGGAACGAGTCCTCGCAGACCACGGTCCGACCTGGGCCGACATCGCCGAAGTGTGGCGAGAACGGCACCTGCATCTCCTTGCCGCTGCACCGCAGTTCGACCACGTCGCCGAGTGAGATGCCGGCCGCCTCCAGGTCCGAGCGGCGGATGTTCAGTGACAGGTTGCCGAAGTGGTCGACCATCCGGACCGTGCCGTGCACGTGGTCGCCGTGCACATGCGGCGGTTGTGGGGCGAGTGACACCAGGCTGTCGGGGTCGACCTCGACACCGACAGCCTCGAACGCCAGCCCGCCGGCCAGGTGCGCGGCAACCGGCGCGAACACGTCACGGCCACGGAAGCTGCGAGCCGGGTTGGGGTCCCACAGTTCGGCGTTGGTCAGTTCCCGGACCGCCAGCACGCCGCCGAGGACGTGCCAGGCCAGCGAGGACACGCCATTGTCCGGGCAGACGATCGTCGAGCCGTCCCGGCACCGCACCGCCACCCCCCGCACACTGCCCGACCGGTAGGGATCGACCAGTGCCAGGTGCACACCCTTGGGAAGGTATGGAAGCGCCTCGGCGAAAATCGACGCGCCGATGCTGACGTTCTGCGGCGTGACCTGGTGACAGATGTCAATGATCTTGACCTGGGGAGTGGTCCGTGCGATCACTCCCTTACACACACCGACAAAATGGTCGTCGAGACCGTAGTCCGACAGGAAGGTGACCCAGCTCTCGCTGCTCACGTGGGAGTCCTCCACGATGTCGGCCGGCCCCGTTGCCGGCCTGGTGGTACGGCACCGTATCGCCCTCCGGGTAATGACCCGGCGCCAGGCCGCGACCCGGCCGTTACTTCTTGTTACGACGCTGAACCCTGGTCCGCTTCAGCAACTTGCGGTGCTTCTTCTTGGCCATGCGCTTACGGCGCTTCTTGATGACAGAACCCATACTGGACCCCTCTGTGTCCGGCGAAATTCGCTGGATGCGGGATGAACTGGGCGTGCCCGACCGAACCGGCGGACCGCACGGCTGCTCAGAGTACTCGTCAACCTGGCCGATACCGCATTCAGGCCAGGAGCCGGGGGCTGGGCCGAACGGATCCCCCGGCGCGAACAGGTGTCAGTCGTGTGCGTCGCCCAGTTCACGGCTACGGTCGCGGGCGGCCTCGATGGCAGCCAGCAAGGCGGCCCGCACGCCGTGGTTCTCCAGTTCGCGGATCGCGCTGATGGTGGTACCGGCCGGGGAGGTCACCGCCTCGCGCAGTTTCACCGGGTGCTCCCCGGTGTCGCGCAGCATCACCGCCGCGCCCAGTGCGGTCTGCACGATCAGCTCGTGCGCCACGCTGCGCGGCAGACCGAGCAGGATGCCCGCGTCGGTCATCGCCTCCACCAGGTAGAAGAAGTACGCCGGGCCGCTGCCCGACAGCGCGGTCACCGCGTCCTGTTGCGACTCGGGGACCCGGACCACCCGCCCGACCTGACGGAGCAGATCCTCGGTCAGCGCGAGATGACGCTCCTGGGCATGGGTACCCGGCGAGATCGCGCTCATCGCGTGGTCCACCAGTACCGGCGTGTTGGTCATCACCCGGATCACCGGGGTGCCGGCCGGCAGCCGCTCCTCGTAGTACCGGGTGGGGATGCCGGCGGCCAACGAGACCAGCAGCGTGTCCTGCGAGTACACCGGCGCCAGTTCGTCCACCAACGCGTCGATGTCCTGCGGTTTGACGGCGACCAGCAGCACGTCGCTCTCACTGGCCGCCTGCGCGCTGCCGACCGCGCGAACCCCGTACCGCTCGGTGAGCACCTTGCCCCGCTCGGGGCGGCGCACGCTGACCAGCACGTCGTTGGCCGAACGCCCGGCCCGCAGCATCCCGGACAGCAGCGCCTCGCCGATCTTGCCGCCACCCAGCACGGCCAACCTGGTCATCGGGTCGACACCAGCGAACGCAGGAAGAAGGTCAGGTTCGCCGGTCGTTCGGCCAGCCGACGCATCAGGTACCCGTACCACTGGGTGCCATACGGCAGGTACACCCGGACCGTCTCGCCGCCGGCGACCAGCC
>DATCXL010000070.1:0-6088 GCA_036565825.1 Mycobacteriales bacterium | reverse complement strand
GGCCGACGCGGCCCGCTGGCCGGCCATCTTCGGGCCCAGTGTCTACCTGCGACACCTGGAGCGGGGCGAACGCGCCGAGCGCTTCCAGTTGTGGGCGGTCACCAACGACGAGGTGCGCAACTGGACCTCCGCGCGGGTCCTGGACCGGCCGGGTCGGCGAATCAGGTTCGAACAGGAGCACAGCGAACGACCGGTGACCGCCATGGGCGGCGACTGGACGTTCCGTCCACGACCGGACGGGACCACCCTGGTGGTGCTGCGACATCACTTCACCGCGATCGACGACGATCCGTCGACGGTGCGGTGGATCACCGAGGCGGTTGATCGCAACAGCCCGACAGAGCTCGACGCGCTGGCCAGGATCGCCGAGCTTGGGTGTAACCCCGAGGAGGTCGTCTTCTCGTTCCAGGACAGCCTGCCCGTGCCGGGTTCGGCGGCCGATGCGTACGACTTCGTGTACCGGGCAGACCTGTGGCCGCAGCGGCTCCCGCACGTGGGTCGGGTGGCGTTGGTCGAGGACCGGCCCGGCATCCAGGACCTGCGGATGGAGACCGTCACCCCGGATGGTTCCTCGCACACCACCCGGTCGGTGCGGATCTGTTTTCCCTACGAACGAATCGCCTACAAGCAGGTGCTGGTCCCGAGCCTGCTGCTCGGCCACAGTGGAGAGTGGATCTTCACCGAGGGCACCGACCATGCGGTGATCACGTCCCGGCACACCGTGGTGCTCAACCCTGCCGCGTTCCCCGATGTTTCGATCGCTGACGCCAGGGAGCGGGTCCGCGCGGCGCTGGTGGCCAACAGTGAGACCACGATGGGTCACGCCGCCTCGTTCGCGGCCGAGCGCCGATCGACCGAGGTGAACGCGGCCGCGCCGGGGGAGGGACAGATCTGATGGGTGTGCCGAAGCTGACCTCCTGGGCGGCGTCGGGCGCGCCGCCCGAGGTGGCATCTGTCGTGGAGGTCGCCGACCGGGTCTATGCCTATGTCCAACCGGCGGGTGGTTGGTGCGTGAACAACGCCGGTGTGCTGGTGGGGCCGGAGGGTGTCGTCCTGGTCGACACGGCCGCCACCGAACGTCGGGCGCGGTGGTTGGCCGCGGCGGTCCGGGGGCTGGGTGGTGGCCGGGTGCACACGGTGATCAACACACACCACCACGGCGACCACACGTTCGGTAACCATCTGTTCAGCCCGCCGGCGGCCGTGGTGGGTCACGAACTCGCCCGCGAGGAGATGATCGGGACCGGGCTGGCGTTGACCCGGTTGTGGCCGGGAGTCGACTGGGGCGACGTGCGGGTGGTACCGCCGGGCGTGACCTTCCGCGACACCCTGACGCTGCACCTCGGTGATCGCCGGTGCGAGTTGATCCACGTCGGTCCGGCGCACACCACGAACGACGTGGTGGTGTGGCTGCCGGCCGACCGGGTGCTGTTCGTCGGCGACGTGGCCCTGTCCGGGTGCACGCCGTTCAACCTGATGGGTTCCATCGCCGGGTCCCTGGTGGCACTGGACCGGCTGCGTGGCCTTGGGGCGAAGACTGTGGTGTGCGGACACGGGCCGGTTTCTGGGCCGGAGGTACTCGACGAGACCGCGCACTACCTGCGTTGGATCCAACAGGTGGCTGCGGGGAGTCAACCACGGGGGATTACTCCGTTGCAGGCCGCGCGAGAGGCCGGTCTCGCCGACTTCGCTCACCTCCTCGACCCCGAACGGATTGTCGGTAACCTGCACCGAGCCTATGCGGAACTTGGGGGCGGAGAACTTGGTGAGCCACTCGACGTGGCACCTGTCTTCGGCGAGATGATCGAGTACAACGGTGGGACGTTGCCGCCGTCTTCGGCCTGACCGGCCTGACTGACCGGCCTGACCGGCCGATCTGACTGACCCGGGCCGGTGACTCGGCGCGTCGGTTGACTACATCATGACAGGCGTCAGACATATCTCGGCGAATTTCAGACCGACATCAGACCCGACCGCTGAGCACGTTGTGATGAATTCGCTTGGTGTCCTCGGCTGGTTCCAGGCCGAGTTCCTCGTTCAACAGGTGCCGAAGGTGTTGGTACGCCTGGAGCGCCTCGGCGCGTCGTCCGGACCGGTTCAACGCGTTGATGAGTCTACAGTGAAACCATTCGTGCAACGGGTATCGAAGAACGAGTGAACGCAGTTCGGGAACCATTTCGCGATGACGTCCGAGCTTCTCCTCGGATTCGACCAGGAGTTCGGTGGCCCGGATTCTCAGTTCCTCCAGGCCGGTGGCGTGGCAGGCCAGGACCTGGCCCCCGGACACGTCGGCCAGCGCGGCGCCGCGCCACAGGTCGAGGCCGAACCGCAACCGCTCGGTGGCCTCCTCGGCCCGGCCGTCACGCAGCAGCGTCCTACTCTGCCAGACGATTCGTTCGAACACCTTCGCGTCCACCGACTCGTCCGGGACCTCCATCACGTAACCGGGCGAGCGGGTTACCAGTAGAGGCCTGTCCTCGGGTGTGCACAGTTCCCGACAGAAGCTCTGCCGGGCGTGGTAGACGTAGGTCTGGAGCGTGGTAAGAACACTCTTGGGTGGTTCGTCCCCCCAGAGTTCCCGAATCAACGTCTCGACGCTGATAACCTGGTTCGACCGAACCAGCAGGAGGGCCAGTAGTTGCCGAATCTTCGGTGTCCTGGGCAGGAACACCTCGTGGTCGGCGCCGATGATCTCGAGTGGGCCTAACAGCCGAAACTGCATCTGAATCTCTCACCTCGATTACCTGCAGATTCCAGACAGGACCACGAATTAGGAACGCTTGACACAATAGCTGTCCGGCTCGCTGGCCCCAGTCGACGGTTCGCGGCATTGTCGTCGCGCGTACCACTCCGGTACGCACTCCTCCTCCGCCCTGCGACCCATCCGCCTGGAACCGGCTCCCTGATCGAACGCCATTGTGTTACGCGTTCTGGTAGTACTGTTCATCACCCCCATGAATGACCGCGGCATGGCGAGCTCCGGGCAATCCGTGTCACGGTAGCACCCATTACGACTGTTGACGACTAATATGAGTTTTGCTGCGCGTATGGGCAATATCGGCGGTCACCGGCGAGAGCACCCGGCGATTCAAATCGTTTCTTTCCAATCGCGTGTGACGATCTTGTGTGGCGTTCTTGTGTGGCGGCTGGGGCCGCGCCGCGGTGTCAAGGTGGTGTCGCATCGTGGTGTCGCATAGTGGCGTCGGGTCGAGGCGTCCGTCCCGCACTCCAGCACCGTTGCGGCGATGTCGCCCCAGCAGGATCATCGCGCCCCGATCGATATTACCCTGAAAAGGGTAATATCGTTATTTTCTATGTCAAGTCGGCGTCCGAGTGTCGGCGCGATGTTGATCACTACGCCGGCCTCGTGCCACCGCTCACAGGCCTGCATCAGGGTCCCCCACGGTCTCGCCGGTGTGGCGAGCCGACCCCCGGCGCGCTGACATACGGGTGTGCTGGCACACGGGAGAGTCACGTCTTCGAGCTCGCCTTGTCCCCGGCGGTCGGCAGGCGCATGTGGCTGGTTCGGTCTCGGTTCGATCTGGGCTGGGTGATGTCTCAGTCCTGGTTCAGACCTGCGGTGATGCGCAGCGCGAGGTGTAGGTCCACCAGGTCGTTGATGCAGTGCAGGTCGCGGCCGGTGATCTGTTCGATCCTGGCCATCCTGTTCCGCAGGGTGTTGACGTGGACGTGCAGCCGACCGGCCGCCCCCGACCAACTGGTGCCGCTGTCGAGGAAGACGGCCAGGGAGTGCTCCAGTGCGGTCGCATGTTCCAGGTCGTGGTCGCGGACCGCGTGTAGGACGGCCGAGGCGAAGTCCCGCCGGGTCTGCTCGTCGAGCAGGCCGAGCAGGGTGTGGTGTGACCCCGGTTCGGCGAACGAGACGATCGGCGTTCCGGTTCTGCGGGCGCGGGCCGTACGGAGGGCCTCTCGCGCCTCCAGCAGGCTTCGACGCAGCTCGGTGTCGCGGGCGGCGACCCGTCCGATCCCGATCGCGATCCGCCGCCCGGCCAGTCGCCGACCCAGTCGGTCGGTGAGCCGTGCGGCCAGCGTCGCCAACGTCGGGTGGTCAGACCGGTCGGCGGACAGTCCGACGATGGCGACCGCGTCGCCACTTCCGGCGGCGACCACGCACGGCATACCGATGCCGGTGAAGAACCCGGTGACCAGCGCCGGTACACCCGTGTCGGCCACAGCCACGCTCACCTCGTCGGGAAGGCCGATCGCGAGCACGGCCAGTCGCCCGGTGGGGTCGATACCGAACGAGCCGAGACGGGTGGCCAGTTCGGCGCTTCGCCCCGGGCCGCTCAGTGCCATCTCGATGACCTCGTTGGAGAACCGGAGTTCGGTGGCCCGGATCATCTGCTGGCGGGCGGTCTCGATGTGGACGAACAGAACCACCTGATCAATGGTGTCCCGTTCGGCGTCGTCGAGTTCGGCGGGGTCCCGGCCGTAGAGCAGGGTGGCGTGGATGCTGTCGTCGTGCCAGGAGGGGCCCTCGCCGGGCACCGGAAACACCGCTGCCGGTCCGGCCGAGGTTTCCACCCGCCGCGTCCGGGCGACCGTGGCGGCGTGGACCGCGGCAAGGTCGCGGTTGTCCAGTCGCCGGCCGGCGAGTTGGTGGCCGAAAGGGTCCACCAACGCCGCCCACACGTCACGACCCCTGGTCAGCAGGTCCAGTACGCCCTGCAACCCGCCTCCGCCGGCCACCGTGTTGGCCAGGGCGTTGCCACGGACGATGGTGTCGAGCAGGGTGCGCTGCCGCGATTCGGCCCACAGTGTGGCGACCGCCCTGGTGACCGCGGTGAACGGAACCTCGGTGGGCAGGTCCAGCAGCGCCATCCGCTGCCGTTCACACTCGACGACCAGGTGGTCGGGGACCCGCGGCGTCGACTCTCGTAGGCCGAAGACCAGGCCGCAGGAACCGGCCTCGGCCAGGCGTTGCACGAACAGGGCCGACTCGGCTCGGCCGGTGCACCACAGGCCGTTGGTCAGGACCAGTTCGCGGGACCCCAGGTAGGGGCCCGGGTCGGGCAGTTCGGTGGTGCACACCCAGCGGAGTTCGGCGTCGGACGACTTACCGGGTACCACCATGCGCAGGCCAAGTTCCGGACGGGAGAGCAGGTCGTCAAGACGGGGCATGGTCAAACATCCATCATGGATCGCTAAGGACTGGATGATCCTACAGTGATTCCCCGTCACCAACGGGGTTTGATGGGCACGGCCCACCTCCCGGTCGCCATGCCGGGACGGTCTCACTGTCCATCAAGGAGTTTGGCAATGTCACATCCCGTCCTGTCGCCGGTGCGAGTCGGCTCGCTTGAACTGTCCAACCGGGCCGTGGTCGCCCCGATGTCACGGGTGAGCACGCACGGAGACGGACTGGCGACAGCGCAGATGGTCGCCTACTACACCCGGTTCACCAGGGGCGGATTCGGCCTGGTGGTCACCGAGGGGACCTACACCGACGAGTCGCACAGCCAGGCCTATCCGGACCAGCCGGCGATCACCACCGCCGCGCATGTGGATGCGTGGCGCGCGGTCACCGACGCCGTGCACGCCGGTGACGGCCGGATCTTCCTGCAACTCATGCACGCCGGGGCACTGGTCCAGCAGCACGACGGTGGTCCGGTGCCGATCGCCCCCTCGGCGGTGGCACCCATGGGCGCGAAGATGCCCGCATACGGCGGCGGGGACGGTCCGTTCGCGATGCCGCAGGCCGCCACCCCCGCACAGATCCGGCAGGCGGTCGAGGGTTTCGCGGCATCGGCGGCCAGGGCGGTCGATGCTGGCTTCGACGGAGTGGAGATCCACGGCGCCAACGGTTACCTGATCGACCAGTTCCTCACCACGTACACCAACGTCCGTGACGACGAGTACGGCGGCACGGTCGAGGACCGGGTCCGGTTCGCCGCCGAGGTGGTGCGGGCGGTGCGGGAGGCGACCACGCCGGACTTCGTGGTCGGCATCCGGTTGTCCCAGACCAAGGTGAACGACCTCGACTACCGGTGGCCGGGTGGCGCGGCCGAGGCGGAGACGATCTTCCGCGCGGTGGCCAAGGCTGGAGTGGACTACCTGCACCTGGCCA
>DATCXL010000791.1:0-3902 GCA_036565825.1 Mycobacteriales bacterium | reverse complement strand
ATGGTGGACGCGGCCCGCGATACCCGTTGCCTGTTCTGCCGCCTGTGTGGCCGCCTGTGTTCGGACGACGGTGCCGGGGGCTCAGCCGATGTGGCCAGCCTGGTCGCTGAGCATGCGCAGGCCGCTGACCATGCCGCCGATCAGGTCACCGCCCGCGAAGGATGCGGTCATGGACAGCGCCGCGAGCGCACAGGCCCGGTCGGGCAGTCTCTTGGCCGACACCGCACCGGTGACGATCTCCAGGATCCGTTGGCCGGGCGAGATTGCGATGAGCACGCTGCCGGCCGGGTCCTCCAGCCGGGCGTGCAGTCGTTCGGCGAAGTCCCGGGTCGGTTCCTCCAGTGCGCCGATGTACAGGCTGAAGGTGATCCCGCACTCCCGGCTGGCCATGGTGAGTGCCTCGTCGAGCCGGGCGAGTTGCCGGGGACTGAACGGGCGGCCCGTGGACCCGTCCCTCGACAACATACCGGTCGGGGAGGTGTCGGTCACCGCGCCACCCGTGCTACCAGCCGCCATGTGCCCCACCCTTCGCGGTCGGCACCCCGTCGAGTACTGAGGCCGGTCGGGTCTCGATCGCCAACTCCCCGGGGCGCCCGGCGGTTGCGGCGGACGGGACGGACTCGGGATGCGGGACATACCAGACCGGGTCGTGTTCCCACGGACGCCCGGGTCGGTAACGCGGTGCGCGTGCCGCACCCGGTACGAAGATCAACAGAGCGAGCACCGCGACGATACCCGCGGGGACCACGCCGTAGATCAACACGATCTCGAGGACGCTCACCGCGCCACCGTAGCGAACCCGTTCTGGCCGTGCCCAGCGGGGATCGCCCTACCACATCGCCGGATGCCGGTGCTGCCACGGCCTGGCGGCCTCCAGTTGGGCGGACAGCGAGATCAGGGTGGCCTCACCGGCGGGCTGACCGACCAACATCACACCGATCGGGTGGCCGTGGTCGTTCCAGTGCAGCGGCACGTTCACGGCTGGCTGTCCGGTGACGTTGTACACGGCGGTGAACGGTGTGAACGACTTCTGTCGCTCGAAGTCTGCCGCGGGATCACCCGCTTCGGTGAACCAGCCCACCGGGCGGGGCGGCAGCGCCACCGTGGGGGTGAGCACGACGTCGTAGCCTGCGGTCGCGGCGATCGCCTGCCGGGAAACCAGTTGCAGGTTGGCCACCGCGGCCAGGTACTGCGGGCCGCTGATCTGGGCACCCCGCCCGCGCAGCCATCGGGTCAGTGGCATCAGTTCGTTCTCCCGGGCCGGGTCCACCGGAGCCGTGTGTGCGGCCACCGACCACAGGGTCTCGAACAGCGACACCATCTCCGACCCCAGTGGTGGGGCGATGTCCTCCACCTCGTGTCCGAGGGAGGCGAGCAGTTCGGAGGCCCCCTCCCAGGCGGCCCGACAGTCCTCGTGCACCCGCGCGTCGGCGATCACCGGGGTGATGTAGCGGCCAACCCGCAGTCGGCCGGGCTCCCGGTCGGCCCAACCCCGGAAAGTCTCCCCCGCCGGCAGTGGAGGGGCCCAGTGTGGATCCCCGAGCATCGGCACCGCCATCGCGTCGAGCATGGCGGCCGCGTCCCGGACGGTACGGGCCAGCGGCCCGTTCCAGGAGAGGCCGGTGGTGTCGCCACCGACCGGCCCGTTGCTCACCCGCCCGCGCGACACCTTGATCCCGAACAGACCGCAAAGACTGGCCGGGATACGCACCGAACCGCCGCCGTCGCTGCCCTGTGCGAAGGGCACCAGGCCACCGGCGACCGCGGCACCCGCGCCTCCACTGGACCCTCCAGCCAGCCGGCCGAGGTCCCAGGGGGTACGGGCCGGCGGCGCCACCGCAGGCTCGGTGTAGCAGGGCAGTCCGAACTCGGGAGTGTTGGTCTTGCCCAGGCTGATCGTGCCGACCCGGCGGAGCAGAGTTACCACGTGGTCGTCCACCGGCGGGACGAAGTCGGAGTACACCGCCGAACCGAGCGTGGTGCGTACTCCCGCGGTCAGGTTCAGGTCCTTGATGGCGGTCGGCACGCCGTGCAACGGCGGGAGGTCCTCCCCTGCGATCACCGCGCGTTCGGCTTCCTTGGCCTGGTCTCGGGCAGTCTCGTCGCAGACCGTTATGAAGGCTCCGAGATCACCATTCAATCGATCGATCCGGTCGAGATAGTGATCGACGAGTTCGACCGGGCTCACCTCCCGCCGACGTACGGCGGCGGCCTGGTCGCAGGCGGTGAGATCGTGAAGCTGACTCATGACCGGACGCTACCGTGCGACTGCCAGCATGGGCAGCCCCGACATGGGTGAAAACGGAAGGAATTGTGCCATGCACGACCCGTTCCATCGAACGCGCGCGGAAGCCTTCGACTCCGCCGATCCCCTCTCCGCCTTCCCCGACCGTTTCGTCGTCGCCGATCCCGACCTCATCTACCTCGACGGCAACTCACTGGGGCGGTGCCCCCGGGCAACTGTGACCCGACTGCGGCAGGCGGTTACCGAGGAGTGGGGACGGGGCCTGATCCGATCATGGTCGGACTGGATGGGACTCTCCCGTCGGGTCGGCGACCTGATCGGCACCCGGATCCTGTCGGCCCGGCCCGGGGAGGTGATCATCTCCGACTCGACCACGGTGAACCTGTACAAACTGGCGGCAGCCGCACTGGACGCCAGGCCCGACCGACGGGTCATCGTCACCGACGACGACAACTTCCCAACCGACCTGTACGTTCTCACCGGTCTGGCTGCGGCCCGTGGCGTCACCCTGCGCCGGGTGTCGGCTGACCCGAACGAGGGGCTCGACCTGACCGTGCTGCGCGACGCGGTGGATGAGGACGTGGCGCTGGTCAGCCTCTCCCACGTCGCCTACCGCTCCGGAGCCCTGGCCGACATGGCCGCGGTGACCCAGATCGCTCACGACGCCGGAGCGCTGATGCTCTGGGACCTGTGCCACTCGGTCGGCGCGGTACCGGTGCCGCTCACCGAAAGCGGTGCGGACCTGGCCGTGGGCTGTACCTACAAGTACCTCAACGGCGGGCCCGGTTCACCCGCGTTCCTGTACGTCCGGGCGGAGCTACAGGACCGGTTGCGCCAGCCGATCTGGGGCTGGTTCGGGCAGACCGACCAGTTCGAGATGGCCAGGGACTACGCCCCCGCACCCGGGATCGACCGGTTTCTCGTTGGTACACCTCCGGTACTCCAGGCCTACGCCGTCGAGGAGGGCGCAGGCCTGGTCGCCGAGGCAGGGGTGGACCGGCTACACGCCAAGGGCATGGCGCTGACCTCGTATCTGATCGAACTCGCCGACGAGTGGCTCACCCCGCTGGGCTTCCGGGTCGCCTCGCCGCGAGACCCGGCCCGGCGGGGTTCACATGTGTCGCTGCACCACCCCGCGGCCTGGCAGTGCAGCCAGGTGCTCATCGACCGGGCGGGAGTCATCCCGGACTACCGCACACCCGAACGGCTCCGGCTGGGACCAGCGCCGCTGACCACCTCATTCACCCAGGTGTGGGACGCCATGGACCGACTCCGCCGCCTGGTCGAGGCCGGTGAGCACCTGCGGTATCCAGCCGAGCCCGCGAAGGTCACCTGACCGCCGCCGGCCACGCGGTGGCCACGCGACAGGTCTGGACAGTTGGTTCCAGGCCCTCGCCGGGGTGGAGCCCCGGCTCCGGGGTCCCCCCGAAAGGGAGCATGGGGCTGCGTTGCCTTCTGTTGGGGGAGCTTCGCTCCACCCCACACCGCCCTCAAACCCCCCGGCCCACGGGGACCATCAGCAGACAGCCTGGAACCGACCGTCTAGGCAGTCGCGGTCGCGTGGGTGTCGCCGTCCAGGTACGCGCTCCACCGCGGAGCGGGCGGACGCGCGCCGAGCCCCCGCCAGGACACGCCGGTCGGCGCCCGTGGCACGGTC
>DATCXL010000060.1:0-2579 GCA_036565825.1 Mycobacteriales bacterium | reverse complement strand
TGCACGCCCACCTGCCGCTGACCCTGCTGGTCGACCTGTTCGCGGCCGATGGTCCGGCATCGGAGGAGATCGCGGCGCACGAGCGGGACGTACCCGACCGCGACCTATCATCGGGCCATGCCCGCTTCGGACCTGCACCGTGAGCTGCACGCCAGGGGGTACCGCCTGACGCCGCAGCGTCAGCTCGTCCTACAGGCGGTTCGCACCCTGCGCCACGCCACCCCCGAGGCGATCGCCGCCGAGGTGCGACGCACCGCGTCCGGGGTGAACATCACCACCGTCTACCGCACCCTGGAACTACTTGAGGAACTCGGCCTGGTCACCCATGCCCACCTCGACCACGGTGCGCCGGCCTACCACCCGGCTGACGACGAACACGTGCACGTCGTGTGCCGGGTGTGCAACACCGTGTCCGACGCGCCGGTGGAGATCGTCGCCGACGTGGTCCGGCGGATGGAGGCCGAACGCGGCTTCGCGGTGGACGCCAGCCACATCACCCTGTTCGGTACCTGCGCGGCCTGTTCGGGGACCGAGGCGTCCGACGACGGTTCACCCGGTTCGCCCGGTACACCTGGATCGCACGGATCGTCCGGCGGGCACGGACTGCCCGGGGCGTCGGCCACCGGCCGGGAATGACCGGCGGGGCGGCGGCGATACTGCCTGTATGAGCGAGGAGACAGCCACCACACCGACCGGTCCCGACGGTGCGGCGCGAACACCCACCAGGTCGCCGCTGCTGTCGCTGCCGGGCGCGGTCCCCGCGGACGGGCCGGACACCGGCGTCGCGTTGCACTACGGCGACCCGGTCGCCGAGCAGCGGGCACTGGCCAACGGGGTGGGGTTCGTCGACCGCAGCCACCGACCGGTGATCGAGGTGGGTGGTGTCGACCGGCTGTCCTGGTTGCACGACATCACCTCCCAACACCTGTCCGGGTTGGCCGACGGGCATGGTGCCGAGGCGCTGGTGCTCTCCCCGCACGGGCACGTGGAGCACCACCTACAGGTCGCCGAACTCGGTGGGTCGACCTGGTTGGACCTGGAACCGGGTACCGGCGCGGGTCTGCTGGAGTACCTGGAGTCGATGCGGTTCCTACTGCGGGTCACCCCGCGTGATGTCGGTGCCGGATGGGCGGTGGTGTCGCTGGTCGGTCCGGGCACCGGGCAGACGCTGTCGGCACTGGGTGTCCCCGAGCCGGCCGAACCCTATGCGGTGGTCTCGTTGGCCGGCGGTGGGTGGGCCCGCCGGATGCCCTGGCCGGGTGAGGACGCCGCCGACCTGATGGTTCCCCGGGACCTGTTGCCGCAGGTGGCCGAACGGCTTCGTGCGGCCGGTGCGTCACCGGCCGGGACGTGGGCGTTCGAGGCGTTGCGGGTGGAGTCCCGTCGTCCCCGGCTGGGTCTGGAGACCGACCACCGCACCATCCCGCACGAGGTGGGCTGGATAGGGGTCGCGGTGCACCTGGACAAGGGCTGTTACCGCGGTCAGGAGACGGTGGCCAGGGTGCAGAACCTGGGGCGCCCACCGCGCCGGATGGTGCTACTGCACCTGGACGGTTCGGACAACACGCTGCCGGCGCACGGTGACCCGGTCACCCTGGACGGGCGGCAGGTCGGCTTCGTCGGTACCGCGGTGCGCCACCACGAACTCGGCCCGATCGCACTGGCACTGGTCAAGCGCAACACCCCCGAGCAGGCCGTGCTGTCGGCCGGAGGCGTGCCTGCCTCCCCAGACACCGGTCAGGAGTGACACGATCTGGCCATGACCTCCACCCTGCTCACCGTCGCACCAACGGGTGCCGAGTCCACCAAGGCTGACGTACCCGCCCTGCCGGTGACGCTCGACGAGCTGGTCCGCACCGCCCGGGAGTGCGAGGCACTCGGCGCGGCGCTGGTGCACGTGCACATCCGCGATGCCGAGGCCCGGCCCACGCTCGACCCGACCCGGCTGGCCGACACGGTGGCGGCACTGCGGGAGTCCACCGACCTGATCATCCAACTGTCCACCGGGGGCTCGGTCACCGACCCGGAGGCCGACCGGCTGCGGGTGCTGGACGCCGGACCCGACGGCGCGAGTTGCTCCATGGGCACGGTCAACTTCGGTTCCGACGTCTTCTACAACCGGTGGGACTTCATCGTCGAGTTGCACACCCGGATGCGGGACCGTCAGATCGTGCCCGAGTACGAGATCTTCGACCTGGGCCAGTTGGCCACCCTGGCCCGACTACTTGACCGACACGGCCTACCGCACGGTGGGCACGTGCACTGTGACCTGGTGATGGGAGTTCCCGGCGGCATGCCGGGTACCACCCAGGCGTTGGTCGCTGCGGTGCAGGCACTGCCCGAGGGGGCGACCTTCTCGGCCACCGGAGTGGGCCGGACCACCCTGCCGGTGATCCTGGCCGCGTTGTCGGCCGGCGGGCACCTGAGGGTCGGCATGGAGGACACCCTCAGCTACGCGCCGGGCGAAGCGGTGCGCGACAACGCCCAGTTGGTGGCGCGCGCGGCCGGGTTGGCCAGGATCGCGCAGCGTCCGCCCATGCCGGTCGTCGATGCCCGGGCGCTGCTGGGGATCACCGACC
>DATCXL010000058.1:0-5515 GCA_036565825.1 Mycobacteriales bacterium | reverse complement strand
ACCGTCGCGCTGCTCACCCCACTCACCTCCAGCACGGTCAGCAACGTGTCGATCGAACGGATCCGTTCCCAACTCGAAGGCGCCTACGTGGCCCAGCACACCGCGAACAGCGGCGGCATCAACCCGCGGATCCGGCTGGTGCTGGCGAACATGGGCAGCCAGGAACAGGCGTGGGAGGCGGTGGTCGGCCAACTCGCCGGGATGGCCGACGGGTCGGACCACCTGGTGACCGCGATCGGCATGGGGGTGAGTTCCCAACCGACGGTTCGCGCGGCGAAGGCGCTGGCCGGACACGGCATCCCGGTGGTGGGCGCTGTCATCACGGCCGACGGCCTGAACACCACCGCGACCGGTCTGGGTGGCCCGATTCCCGGGCTGACCAGGGTGAACACGAGCGTCGGCGACGAGCTGGCGGTGATCGCCGACCACCTGGGCCGGAACCGGCCCGACCTGCACACCGCGCTGCTGGTCAGCGACGAGAACTCCAGCGACCTGTACACCGCCGCGTTACAGCGTGACTTCACCACCACCGGGTTGTCGAGGTACTGGGTGGACGGTGGCCGGGTCGTCCAGCCGTATGACGGCACCCCCGGCACGCCGGGCACCGACGCCCAGTTCCGGGCCATCGTGTCGAACCTGTGCGGGGTGAACCCGCCCGACATGGTGTTCTACGCGGGCCGGGCCAGTCTGCTGCCGACGTTCGTGGCCCGGCTTCGCCAACGCAACTGCGCGCGGGACCGCACGGTCACCGTGGTTACCGGCTCGGACGCCTCGGATCTGGCGGCCGGCCTACCCCGACCGAATGCGGTGGACGCGCCGGTCACGGTGATCTACGCACCCCTGGCCGACCCGGCCGCGTTGGCCGACCGGCGGTTCAACCCGGATCTGGCGCAGTACCAGCGGTTCGCGAACACGTTCACCAGGGTGAGCGGTTTCACCGCCGACGATCTCGCCGACGGCTGGGCGATCATGACCCACGACGCGATGCTGGCCGCGACCATCGCGATCGGGCGGGCCACCGGGCAGTCCAGCCAACTGCCCGGGCCCGGTGACGTGCGCAGCCTGCTGTACCTGTCGAACTCGCCCACCACCAGCGTGCCGGGCGCCGGCGGCACGTTCACCTTCGACCCCAGGACCGGTGACGCGGTGGGACGGCGCATCCCGGTGATGGAACTACGCCCGGACGGATCCCTGGCCGTCCTCGGCACCTTCCCCCAGCCCGCCCACACCTGACCTTTCTTCACCGTCCTGGGTGAGCCCAAACCACTCGTTGTGCGGTGAAGCGCAGGCGGCCGCCCTGATCTGGGGGTGTACTCCGCCGCCGTGGTGTGTACCTGGCAGGCCAGGAACTGGATGTGGCGTGACCGAGTCAGTCGACGTGCCGACGTGCACCAGACGTGCCGCGACGCTACCTGCTAAACGGCTCGGAGTCTGCGGACACCTGTGGTGAAGATCGTATTTTCGGTGGAGTTGGCGAATCCGGCACGGGCTGCGATCTCGTGTTCGGTGAGGCCAGCCGATATCAAGGCTTCTGCTATGGAGGCTGGCAACCTTGGTTCCTCGGGGGCGAGTTCATCGCTGACCGGTTCGCAGGTTCGCCAACCTTTGGCGCTGAAGGTCTTGTAGAAATTGGTCCGTTGGGTGGCGGTGATCAGACTGAGGTCGTGAGCGCGCTCGATCAACGCCTGCATGGAGACGCCCCAGGCCCGTTTGAGGTCGTGGAGCCGACCAAGGGACAGCCTGCGTAGCTCGGGCCGGATGACGTCAGCGGGCATGAGGAACTCGGCGGCGAAGGCGTTGGCCTCCTGCTCCAGGTCGATACCGACATAGGTGGCGTGCAGGCACAGGTGTCCGAGTTCGTGCGCGAGTGTGAGCCTGCGCCGGTCGGTCGGGGTGCGGTTGTTGATGAGGATCACGGGATGGTCGTCGATCCACTGGGACAGCCCGTCAACGCGCGGCGTGCCAAAGTCTTCGGTCAGGACAAGACAGCCGGCACCTTCCAACCATGCGGTCAGGTTGCGGACCGGTCCGATGGGCATTCGCCACTGCATACGAACCAGCCGGGCCGCGTCAGCGGGGTTCACGTCGAACGGGTCGAAGGTTGGCACCACCTGATCGGCCCGGATCGATACCTCCTCAAGGAGGTATCGGGAGTGCATTCTGTACATGTTCAGCCTGGCCTCAAGCCGCCTCCACACTGTTGGCTTGGCCGTTGTCCGGCGGCGCATGTGAGCCTCGACCGCCATGGCTCCACGGGTGCCGCCAGCCCGTCGCAGGAACTCGCTGGTCACCCCCAGCGCGTCAGCAAGCATGCCAAGCGTCTGGTCGTCGGGGTCGCGCAACCCACTCTCATACCGCGAAAGGGTGCCCTGACCGAGGTGGAGTGCGTCAGCGAGCTGGCCCTGCGTCAGGCCGCGAGCCCGGCGTGCGGTCTCGATCGCTTCCCCAAGCCCACTCATGTCGGCGTGTTCTCGGAAGACTTCCCGGGTTCGTCCACGTGCACGTCCACTGTCGGCGTCGAGGGACCGGACACTGGTCGAACAGGAGTCGGCTGCTCGGTCTGACCGGCGGACGTACCAAGGTCAGGAAGCGGCTCAAACCAAACCACCTTGTCCAGACCATCACGGAGGGACAGAACCGCGGCACCGATGGTCCGGTTCTCCGGATCCCACAGATACCCAACCGTCAGGCGAACCTCCTCCATGTTGGGGAACGCCTGCTGGATGCCCTGTAGGTTGAACTCCAGTGCGGTCTGGGTGGGATACGTACTCACGGCGCCAACCTCGTCGTGACGCTTCATCCGTAGCCGGTACCTCAGCCCCACCGTGACCTCACGCGTCGGCTCCCCCGTCGAGACCTCCACCCCAGGGATCGCACCCAGAGTCTTGGATGCCTGTGCCCACAGGCGGTCGTGTATCCAGTTCGCCAGGCCGCGCTCACTATGATCAGCCACCCACGCAGGGAACGCCACCCGGTACTTGCGCAGATCGTCCGCCGCCTCTACTACGGCCCGACCGAACGCCCCAAGGACCTTGTCGCCGAGCTCGGTGAACACCTCGGCCGAACTTGGATACGAAAACATGCCGGAAAATATACCGATCATCGGGAGCGATGGAAACACCGGGTAGCTTCGTGGCTCGCCTGTCCGTGCTGCAGAGGCCTAGCACAACGATTTACCCGAATCGCACCTTATGCCGATCAAGTAGTGGCAACACGTAACGTCCGTACCACGGTCCTCCAGGCCACCGCCGAGGCAGGCAAAGTCGGTGGGAAGGGTTACCCATCGACGCCGCCCATAATGACCGTGTCGAGTGTGGATAGTCGGCCGGGTGTTATCGGCTGGTCCGGCACAGAATGACTAGAACAAGGGTGATCACGACGGCGGCGAACACGGTGGCGGGGGTCAGGTGGGTGGTGTCCCACAGCCACATGGTGAACCTGTCCCACGGTCTGTTCCGGGCACCGGCGCCGACAGTGCGAGCAGTCCGACCAGCACCGGCCCGCTGATCCATCGGGCCCGGCGGCGGACCCGGAGTCAGCCCCCGCGCTTCCCTGCGGATCTCCCACTTCCGCTCACGCCGACCGCCACCGGGCTGCGTGGGCCTCCTGGATGTCCGCGCGCAGCAGTTCACGGGTGGGGCAGGTGCCGGTCGGGCTGCGGAGCCGCCACGCCCAGGGCATCCAGTTGGGACCGGCCGTGTTCGCCGACGAGGAGATTCTGGTTCGGGCGCCTGCCCATGAGCGGGTACATGTCACGCAGTACCGGCAGGGCTGCGTTCGCCGAGGCCGAATGAGCCGGTCGAACGGACCGCCCCGTCATCGCCCGTGCACCTTCCCCTGCGATGATCCGCTCGCCTGAGCGTCACGGCCCACATCGCATCGACAGATCGGCGGCGCGCCGCCGGAACCGCCACGACGCGACGGCGACGGTGACGGCGGCGGGGGGCGGATCCACGCGGAGCTCCTGGGTCGGCAACGTGCCGTTGTGGACCGCCGACCGAGCGGTCATTTGATCCGCCGGTGTGCTGCTCGCTTTGATCTCGCTGGTCAACGTGAGGTTGTTCGGACGAGACAGCAGGGGGCGCACCGGGCATGGTGGTTGGGCGGTCGCTGGGGCGACAGTTCGGGTGGCTCTGGGCGGCGTATGCGGTCAGCGCGTTCGGCACATGGCTCGCGCTCGACGCGTTCCCACTGGTCGCGATTCTCGTGCTGCACGTCGGGCCGACCGAGGTGTCGGTGCTGGCCGCCGCGGGACTGGCGGTGGGTGCGGCGGTGGCGGTGCCGCTCGGGCCGTGGGTGGAGTTCCGCCGCAAGCGGCCGGTGATGGTTGCGATGGACCTGACCCGGTTCGCAGCGTTGATGAGCGTGCCTGCCGCGTTCGCGCTCGGGTGGCTCACCTTCGTCCAACTCCTGATCGTGTCGGTCATCGTCGCCGCGGCCAACATCGCCTTCAGGTCGGCCAGCGGGGCATGCCTGAAAGCGCTCGTGCGGCCGGAGGACCTGCTCGCCGCGAACGGGCGGTTCGAGTCCACGACCTGGACCGCCACCGCGCTCGGACCGCCGCTCGGTGGGGCCGCGATCGGACTGTTCGGTCCGGTGACCACCGTGGTGGCCGATGCGGTCAGCTACCTGCTCTCGGCGGTAGGGATCCGCGCGATCGGCCGGAGGGAGCCGCAGCCGGTGCGAACCGGTGCACCACGGCTTGGAGCTCTTACAGCCGGCGACCTGCTCGACGGGTGGCGGTACATCCTGACCAACCCTGCGCTGCGCCCGCTGTTCTTCAACACGATCCTGGTCAACGGCCTGATCATGGCGACCTCGCCGCTGCTCGCCGTCCTCATGCTCGGCCGTCTCGGGTTCGCACCCTGGCAGTACGGCCTCGCGTTCGGAGCACCCTGCGTCGGCGGCCTCATCGGCTCACGACTGGCCCGTCGACTCGTCGCCCGATTCGGGCAGCACAGGGTCATGCTCACCGCCGGGGTGTTGCGCGCGTGCTGGTCGCTCGGGTTGGCCTTCATCCGCCCCGGCGCTGCCGGGCTCGTGCTCGTCATCGCCGCGGAGCTCGGGCTGATCACCTGCATGGGCGTGTTCAACCCGGTGTTCGCCACCTACCGGCTCGACCAGACCGCGACGGACCGGGTCGCCCGCACCCTGTCCGCGTGGTCGGTCACCAGCAACGCCACCATCGCGGCCATGACCGCCCTGTGGGGCCTGTTGGCGAATCTCACGAGCGCCCGCACCGCGATCGCGATCGCCGGTCTCCTCATCCTGACAACCCCGCTCCTGCTCCCCCGACACGACCACACGCCGCAGCACGAACGGGAATCGGCCCGGAGCCACATCTGACACACCAGAACCTGCCAACGGGTGGACCGCTGTCGTGACGGGCGACACCGACCGTGCCATGTGGACTATGACCTGTCCTCCACGTTGTCGCACATCAGGTAGAGGGTGTTGCGCACCTGGAAGTTGGTCAACTGTGGGTGCTTGCTGCGGATCAGGGCGCAGTAGCCGG
>DATCXL010000049.1:0-4404 GCA_036565825.1 Mycobacteriales bacterium | reverse complement strand
GAGCCGGTGCCGCCCCGGGCGGGGGCGTACACGAGCGCGTCGGGGACGCCGGCGACCTCGAACGGGCGGCGCAGATCGTGACCGGGCTGCTGGACCGGGCCGGTGTGCGACCCGCCGAACCGCTCCCGCTCGGCGCCTGAGCGGCCGCATCCCGACGGGCCGGTCCCGCGAACCCGCCCGGTTGAGTCCAGCCGGGCGGGCTCGAGTCGGCCCGCGATCAGCGGTTGACGTCGATGGTCGCCGAGTCGTGCTCGGTGCCGCAGAAACCGAAGTCGTCCGTGCAGCCGCTCACGGTGGCATCGGCGAATGCCTTCCCTTTGCGGAAGGCCCTGTCGACCGCGGTGACGGTGACCAGGATGCGCTCGCGCGCGTTGGTGCAGCCCACCGTGACGAAGCCGCTCCCGGTCGCGATGGTGTCACCGACCCGCTCGGTGAGCGTGACCGAAACCGACGCCCGGTCGGAGGTGCAGGTGACCTCGACCGGGACATCCACCGCCGCGCCCTGGGCGACCAGCGTGGCGGGGAGCCCACCGCCACGTCCAGGAACAGCGGCGGGGAGAAGAACGCCACGGCCGGCGATACCGGACCCAGCGCCGCTAACGTGCCCCCGGCCGCGATCACCATTGACGCGGCGGCGAGCCTGGTCAGTCCGGCGACCAGCACAAGGCAGGCGACCGATCCGGTCGTCACGCGGCCCGGACGCCGGTGTGGTACTGGTTGTGGCCGGCCCGACGAGGTTTCCGGGAATCCGTCCGGATCGGGACCGCTGTCAACCTGGGTGCTTCCGGTGGTCAAGGTCGCCTCCCTGGGCACGGCGGGACATCCATGATGCGTTCGGATGTGGATTGGTACGCCAGTTCAGGTGAGGCTTCCTCGGCTGTTACAGCCGCGACGACGGCCCTCGTTGACAGCGTTTTCGATGATCTTGATGCCGAATGGCAGCACGCTCCAGCCAGCCGCACCCCCTGCGGTTACCGCAGGGGCGTTCTCCTCGCAGTCGAGGATGCTCGGTGGCGGGTGTAGGTGATGCGGTTGTGCTCGGAGTCGGTCAGCCGAGGAGCACGCCGGGGTTGAGGATGCCGTGCGGATCGAAGGCGGCCTTGATCCGGCGCATCAGTTCGACCTTGGCCGGGTCCTCCAGTTCAAGGAAGTACCGCCGCTTGCCGGTGCCGATGCCGTGTTCCCCGCTGATCGCACCGCCGGCCGCCATGCCCGCCTCGAACAGCTCCCGCAGTACCAGGTACCGCGCGTCGGGGTCCTTCTGGAACACCGACAGGTGCACGTTGCCGTCCCCGGCGTGCCCGCAGCCGATCACCACGGTGTCGTGCGCTTCGCCGATCCGCCGGGCCGCGGCCAGGAAGTCGGCGATGGCGGCCCGGGGTACCACCACGTCGACGATGTCGTCGGCCCCGGCCGCCCTGGCCACCCAGAACGCCTTCTCCCGAGCCTCGATCAGCCGGCGTGCCGCTCCGGCCGGCAACACGTACACGTCGAGTGCGCCCAGGCCGGCCAACTGTTCGGCCAACTCCCGCACGTCGGAGTCCAGCCGTTCGGCGGACCGGTTCTCGCACACCACCACCAGGTAGGCCGAGGTGGCTTCCCGTACCCGGTCACCGATGCCCAGGTTCAGGTCTGCGTTGGCGGTGATCGCGGCCATGGTGAACGCGTCCACGTACTCCAGGATCATCGGGCCGATCCCGCCGGCCAGGATCTCGGGCACCGCCCGGGTGACCTCCGACAGTGCGGCGAACGGTGCCAGCACGGTGGCCTGGTGCTCGACCCTCGGATACAGCCGCAGGGTCGCCTCGGTGACCAGCGCCAGGGTGCCCTCCGAACCGACGATGAGCTGGGTGAGGTCGTAACCGGTGCTGGTCTTGACGAACCGGCCGCCGGTTCGGATCACCTCGCCGCTGGCCAGCACCGCCTCGACACCAAGCACCTGGTGGCGGGTCACGCCGTACTTCACCGCGCGCATACCGCCGGCGTTGGTGGCGACGTTCCCGCCGAGGCTGGCGCTGTTCTCGCCGGGGAAGACCGGGTAGATCAGGCCCGCGGCGGCAGTCGCCTCATCCAACGCGGCGAGCGTGACACCGGGCTGCACCACGGCGACGTGGTTGGCGGTGTCGATCTCCAACACCCGGTTCATTCGTTCGAAGGACACCAACAGCCCACCCGGGCAGGCGACCGCGGCGCCGGACAGTCCGGTGCCCGAACCGCGCGCGGTGACCGGCAGTCCGGCGGAGTCGGCCAGTCGAAGTACCTCGGCGACCTGGGCGGTGTCCGCCGGGCGGACCAGGTGGGCGGGTGGCTGGGGTGACACGCCCAGGGCCTCGTCATGCCAGTAGTCCGGTGGCACCGCCGCGCCAGACAGCACGTGCTCGGCGCCAACGATCGCGGCCAGCGCCGGTTCCACTCCTGACATGACATGTCTCCCTGCTCACGGTTCCACCCGACCCACCCCGATCCGATCACGGGCAGACTGTCCGGCGCAGGGTGATTCGTGCCAAGGCCGTGCGTCATCGAGGGAAAGTGTCAGCTCGGAGGCGCCGGTCCGGTCTGGACAGGAGACGCAGTTGACCGTGACCCCGTTGGCTCGTGGTGTCTGGGGCGTGCTGGCCACGCCGTTCACCGGCGAGGCGTTGGACGTGTGCGAGCCGTCGTTGGTGCGTGCCGTCGAGCACTACCGGAAGGTCGGCGCGGCCGGCCTGACCGTACTGGGTGTGTTCGGCGAGGCCGCCCGGCTCAGCCTGGCCGAGCAGCGTTCGGTGGTGGAGATCGTGGCCGGTGCCCACGCCGGCCTGCCGATCGTGGTTGGTCTGCCGGGCCTGGCCACCCGGGTGGCCGTGGAGCAGGGGCAGGCGGCGGTGCGGGCCGCCGGCGTGGACCTGGCCGGGCTGATGGTCCAGGTCAACACCGCCGACCCGGCCGCACTGGGTGCGCACCTGCGGACGGTCGCTGCCGAGACCGGGGCCGGCATCGTGGTCCAGGACTATCCGCTGGTGAGCGGGGTCCACATCGGCCAGACCGAACTGGCCCGATGTGTAGCTGACAACGCCGACATCGTGGTAGCGGTCAAGTCCGAGTCGCCACCGACCGCGCCGGCCGTCGCCACACTTACCGCCGCACTGGACGTGCCTGTCTTCGGCGGCCTGGGTGGGGTCGGGTTGCTCGACGAACTGGCCTGCGGCGCTTCCGGCGCGATGACCGGGTTCTCCTACCCCGAGGCGCTGGTCGCCACCGTGCGGGCGTTCGAACGCGGGGGTTTCGAGGCCGCCCGCGCGGTGTTCGCGCCCTGGCTGCCACTGGTCAACTTCGAGGCGCAACCGCGGGTCAGCCTGGCCGTGCGCAAGGAGTGCCTGCGGGTCCGGGGGATCTTCACCGACGCGCGGGTACGCCCACCGGCCCCCGGCCTGCCCGAGGCACTGCGTCCGCTGGTGGCCGCGCACCTGGCCGCGGCCACCGACCTGTCGGGTGGCGCCCGCGAGGACGGTACGGACCGGTCGCGGTGAGGTAGGTCACCGTCCGGCCTGGGCCGGCATGCCCTCTGGCGTGCCGGCCGACAGGGCGGTCAGAGCGTCAACGAGACGCGGCAGGACCTGTCGCCAGTCCGCGACGATGCCGACGTCAGACGATTCGAAGACCGGTGCCGCCCGATCGCTGTTGATCGCCAGGACGAACCCGGCACCGCGCGCGCCGGCCATGTGGTTGAACTTCCCGCTGGCACCGATCGCCACGAACAGGCGGGGGGTGACGCTGCGGCCGGTGATGCCCACCTGCCGGGAGCGCGGCTGCCAACCCTGGTCGGTGACCTTGCGGGTCGCGGCCAGTTCGGCCCCCAGGGCGTCCAGGAGTGGACGCAGCAGCGGGTAGTCCGCCTGTGGCACGCCCCGGCCCACCGCCACCACGGTCTGGGCCAGAGTCAATGCGTCGATGTCGTCGTCGCGGGTACGCCGGTCGATGTGGACCCGCCCGCGAGGCGGGTCGGCGACCACCTGAGCCTGCCCGGCCACAGCGATGCGCGGTGCGAACAACGGAAGCACGCCGCCGCGCACGGTGGCCATCTGGATGGGTGACCGACAGGTCACCTCGGCGACAAGGCCGCCGCCGAAGGCTGGCTTCCAGCACACCAGTCGCCCCTGCGCGTCAACGGCGAGTTCGACAGCGTCGGCGACCAGGCCCGCATCCAGCCGGGCCGCCATTCGTGCGGCCACCTCACGTCCCCACATCGTCGAGGGCGCCAGCACCGCCCAGGGCACCCGCTCGGCGCACCAACGGGCGAAGGCCGCGGCGGTATCCTCCTCGACCTCGGCGCCTTCCACAGTCACCACCAGGTCCGCGCCCCAACTACCAGCCGTGGCCGGGTCGAGCGGTTCGGCGGTCAGCGCGACCACCTGGCCGCCGGCA
>DATCXL010000028.1:0-3013 GCA_036565825.1 Mycobacteriales bacterium | reverse complement strand
AGCGGGAACTGCTGCGAGCCGAGCTTGCCGAACAGCCAGCGCTGACAGCCGCGGTTGACCGCGCTGCCGCGCAGGCACAGCAACATGATCACGCGGTACGGCGACAGCGGTTGGTTCAGAGGCTGAACGAGTTGGACAGGCTGTTCGATCGCGCGGTCATCGGTAAACATGGCGATCGTGCCCAACGGCCGTACCCCGGCTGTGTGATTGTCACACGCGACGGCAACACCGGCGAACGTGAGGTCTATACGATTGCGGAGGTTGTCACGGCCAATGCCGGATACGAGGCAGCGAGACCGGATTCCCCGATGGGCAGGGCATTGGCCAGCGCCGTGGCTGGTCGTACGGTCAGCTTCCAACTGTCTGAGAACCGAACCCGGGTCGTACATGTCCTTGAGATCCGCGACGACCCTCCCGAGAGCTGACCGCATCGCCGCACGGTTGGTCCGGATGAGGCCATGGGCGCGTTGGAGGCACCCACCGGTGTCCGCCGTGTGCCTGGCCTGCTCCGCCCCGGCTACCCGTCAGGAGGCTTGGTCCCATGTTGACGCAGATGGTGACGGCGGCCGGGGTGCTTGCTGTGTTGACCCTGGCGCCGGGCCCGGACATGGCGGTGGTGACCAGACGCGCGATCGCCTCGGGACGCGCGGACGGCCTGCGCACCGCGGGCGGCATCGTGGTGGGGTTACTGGTCTGGGGTGTGCTCACCGTGGCCGGGCTCGCCGCGGTCCTGGCCGCTTCGGCGCAGGCGTACCTGGTCGTCAAGTTGCTCGGAGCAGGGTATCTGGTGTTCCTCGGCGTGCAGGCGTTGTGGCACAGCCGCCGTGGTGCGCCGCCACCGGCCGCACCGGGCCCGGGTGGCACAGGTAGGACAGCCGGCACAGGCAGCGCGTTCCGGACCGGACTGTTCTGCAACCTGCTCAACCCCAAGATCGCTGTCTTCTACACCGGACTACTGCCGACCCTTGCGCCAGACGGCCTGCCCCTGGCACTGGGTATCACACTGCTGGTGCTGGTGCATGTCGTGCTCGTCCTGGTCTGGCTGACCAGCTACGTCTATGCGATCTCCCGGGTCCAGTCCGTGTTCGAGAGGCCACAGGTTCGTCGGGCTCTTGGTCGAATCACCGGCGTGGTACTGATCGGCTTCGGCGTCCAGGTCGCGACCGCGAACCACTGACATTCCTCACCTTTGTCCGCCACCGGCGGGGTCGGGTTGGGCACGTTGTGCTGTTGACCCGGTACGGAGGAGCAGGCATTGTCGGGTCTCACGTGATGGTGAGTGCGACATCGGCCCGCGCCGTGGGGGCGCGACGAGGACTCGAGGTGTGCCATGGTTGCTCGGGCGTTGCCGTACGACCTGATCGGAACCGGACCACGGCACGTGCTGGTCCTGCACGGCTGGCTGGGTGATCGCACCAGTTTCGACGCGGTCCGGCCGCACCTGGACACGGCCGGGTTTTCCTACTGCTTCGTGGACTACCGGGGCTACGGCCAGGCGCGCGGTGTCGGCGGTGAATACACCGTCGAGGAGATCGCCGGTGACGCGCTGGCCACCGTCGACGCGCTGGGCTGGATCGACTTCGCCGTGGTGGGCCACTCGATGGGCGGCATGGCCGCGCAGGCACTGCTACTGGCCGCGCCGGAGCGGGTGCGCGCGCTGGTCGGCATCTCGCCGGTGCCGGCGTCGGGGGTTCCGTTCGACGAACAGGGCTGGGCACTGTTCTCCGGTGCCGCCGACGAACCGGGCAACCGCCGGATCATCATCGACCTGACCACCGGAAACCGGCTACCCCCCACCTGGCTGGACGCGATGGTCGACCGGTCGGTCGCCCGGTCGGATGCCGGCGCGTTCCGGCGCTACCTCGACTCGTGGGCCAGGACCGACTTCCACCAGCGGGTCGACGGCAACACCGTGCCGGTGCTGGTGTTGACCGGCGCGCACGACCCGGCGCTGTCCGCCGAGGTGATGCGGGAGACCTGGCTGCGCTGGTACCCGAACTGCGACCTGGTCGAGTTCGCCGACGCAGGTCACTACGCGCCCGACGAGGTTCCACTCGCCCTGGTGTCCACAGTGGAACGCTTCCTGTCCGGGCGGTGACCACTGTGGCCGGTGACGTCCCGGACGTGTTCGACCCGCGCGGCTACGCCCGGGGCATCCCGCACGGGTCGTTCGCCTGGCTGCGCGAACACCAGCCGGTGAGCTGGCAGGCGGAACCGCCGGTCGGTGACTGGCCGGCCGGTCCGGGGTTCTGGGCGGTCACCCGGCACGCCGACGTGGTGCGGGTGCTCAGGTCATCCGGTGAGTTCTCCTCCTGGCTGGGCGCCACCCAGATCCGCGATCCCGACCCGGCTGACCTGCCGTTCATCCGCAGGATGATGCTCAACCTCGACCCGCCCGAACACGGCCGACTGCGGCGAATCGTCAGCCGGGCGTTCACCCCTCGGCGGGTGGAACGGTTCGCCGAGGACGTGGCCGCCAGAGCCGGCCGGCTGGTGGACGCGGTGGCCGCCCACGGCGAGTGTGACCTGGTCACCGAGGTCACCGACGACTTCCCACTGTTGAATCTGGCCGACCTGCTGGGCATGCCGCAGTCCGACCGCCGGCTACTGCTGGACTGGACGAACCGGGTCATAGGCTACCAGGACCCCGAACACGCCGACCACGTGCGCAGCGCTGACGGCCGGCCGGTGAACCCGCGTTCCCCGGCGATGCTGGCCGACATGTTCGGCTACGCCCGCGACCTGGCCGCGTACAAGGTGAAGCACCCGGCCGACGACGTGATGACCGCCCTGGCGCACGCCGGGTTGGCCGACGGCGAACTGGAGATGTTCTTCTTCCTGTTGTCGGTAGCCGGTAACGACACCGTGCGCAGTGCCGGACCCGGCGGGACTCTCGCCCTGATCAGGCATCCCGGCCAGCGGCAACGGCTGCTCAACCACCCGGAGCTGTTGGATTCGGCCATCGAGGAGATGCTGCGATACCACTCGCCGGTGCTGTCCTTTCGGCGCACCG
>DATCXL010000023.1:0-9659 GCA_036565825.1 Mycobacteriales bacterium | reverse complement strand
GGCAGCCACAGGCCGGTGGTTTCTACCCGCCGTGTGTGGACGGCGACTATGACACCAGCGTGATCGCACACGAGTACAGCCACGCCATCTCCGGTCGGATGATCGCCGGACCGGACCAGGGCTGGTCCGGCTTCCAGGCCGGTTCGATGAACGAGGCCACGTCGGACCTGATGGCCATGGAGTACCTGTTCGAGTACGGTTTCCGACCGGTCGGGAACACCCCGTTCGTCGAGGGTGGCTACGTCACCGGTGATCCGGTGCGCGGAATCCGCAACTACGACATGAGCAGGAGCCCGCTCAACTACAGCGATATCGCCTACGACCTGACCGGACCCGAGGTGCACGCCGACGGCGAGGTCTGGATCGCCACCAGTTTCGCGGTACGCCAGGCACTGGTCGCCAGGTACGGCTCGGGCACCCCGGCACTGCAACGGGCCTGCGCCGACGGGACGGTTCCGGTGGAACACTGCCCGGGTAACCGGCGCTGGATGCAGCTCAGCTTCGACGCCCTGCTGCTCCAGGCCTCCGGGGCGGTGTCCATGGTGGACATGCGTGACGGGATGTTGGCGGCTGACCAGATGCGTTTCGGTGGTGCGGACCTGGCCACCATGTGGGGTGCGTTCGCCCAGCGCGGCCTCGGGCGGGACGCGGCCAGTGACACCGCCAACGACGTCGACCCCACGCCCAGCTTCGCCTCCCCCTTCGGCCACAACGCGACACTGTCGCTGCGGTCGGTCGGGCCGGCCGGTGGCGTGCCGGTGCGGCTGTATGTCGGCGACTACGAGGCGCGGGTGACCCCGGTCGCCGACACCGATCCCGCCACCGCGTTGGGTGACGCATTTCAGATGACGGCGGGCCGGTACCACTTCATCGCCGCGGCACCCGGGTTCGGCAGCGTCCGGTTCACCAGGACCGTCCGGTCGGGACAGCACGCGGCGTTCCCGGTACTGATGTTCGACAACCTGGCCTCGGCCAGCGCGGGTGCGACCGCCAGCGGTGACGGGGTGAACCTGAACAGCCTGGTGGACGACACCGAGGCGACGGACTGGGCTTCGATCGGCTCCGACGTGGCCGGTCGACAGGTCACCGTCGACCTCGCCGGCGACCATCCCCGACTGGTCACCCGGGTGCAGGTCAGCGCCATGCTCCATCCTGCCGTCGCCGACGACGCCGACCCGGGTGGACAGAACCGGTTCACCGCGCTGCGGCAGTTCCAGGTGCTGTCCTGCGACAGCACGGTCGGGGCGGACTGCGGTACCGACGCCGGTTACCACGTGGTGTTCACCAGCCCGACCGACGCGTTCCCGTCCGGGGTGCCGCGTCCACGGGCGCCGGAGTTGACCATGCGGTCGTTCCGGATCCACCCCACGTTGGCCACCCACCTGCGGCTGCGGGTGCTGTCCAACCAGTGCACCGGCGCACCGGCCTACGCCGGTGAACAGGACAACGATCCGCGTGCGGTGAGCGACTGCACGACCGGCAGCCCGACGGTGGCACACACCGTGCGGGTCGCGGAGTTCGAGGCGTTCACGGCCTAGACGGTTGATTCCAAGAAGTTTGTCGATTATCCCCGCGGGCCAGGGGGTTGAGGGGGGTGTGGGTGGAGCGAAGCTCCACCCACAGAAGGCAACACAGCACCATGCCCCCCTGCACGGGAACCCGGAGCCGGGGCTCCGCCCCGGCGAGGGCCTGGAATCAACCATCCGGTGCGGTGACGGTTGTCGCTGCCGGGTGGGGGCTCTCACCGGTTCTCAGGTGGGAGCCCCCACCCGGGGGCTCCTCTGAAGTAGAAGGGATCGTGTCATCCGCACCGTGCGGTCAACGGAGACGAGTTGCGCTGTGTCAGCGCAACTCCTCGGGTGGCAGCAGTCGGTAACCCTTCGAGCGCACCGTGACCAGCAACTCGGCGACCTGCGGCCGCACCGCGCGGATGGCACGGCGTAACCGCACGATGTGTGCGCGCACCCGTTGGCCGTCCAGCGGGTGACCGTGGCCGTAGATGGAACTGGCGATCTGCTCCATCTCCACCGTCGCGCCGCCTGCGCCGACCAGTGCGGCCAGGACGGCGAACTGGGACGGGGTCAGGTCGAGCCGGGTACGTCCGATGTAGGCGTCGCGGGCGGTCGGATACACGCGTAGGTCTCCCCACCGTAGAACCAGCGGAGTCTGGTGCCCGCGGTTGGCCAACACGAGCGCATGGGCTCGGGCGGCGATCAACTCGACCGGGGCATCGCGTGGCATGGTGTGCTCATCGTCGGCACGGTCGGCGTCGGCATCAGGACGCAGGAGCAGGATAGCGGCCCGGGTGTGCCGGTCGATCGTGGCCACCAGGTCGCTGTCCACCCCGGTGGCGATCTCGGCGTCGAGCAGCACCACGGCGATGTCGAGCGGCTGGCCCCGCAGCCTTGCCCTGACCTGTTCGGCGTCGAAGGCGAGCGTCGAGACCAGACCGACCTGCTGCATTGCCTGGGCCAGCGGCCCCACGGTGGCCGGGTCAGCCAGGGCCAGCAGCGCGGAGGCGGCGGTGGCTGAACCCATCGCGACACGTGTGTGGGGCCGAGACATCGTTGTCACCTTCCCTGTTCGAATGTCGTCTGGATCCCCGGCGCTGTCACCAGGACCAGATGTTTTCCCCCAACAGTCAGAGGACCCGCACTGTTGACATCGTTTGTCGGGGGAGTTTCGTCACAGGGATGTGATGTTCGCGGCGTCACGCCTCCGTTCCACAGAGTGTTCAGACGATGCCTGTGCCACGTCGCGTACGGTCGGACGCAGCCGTGCCGGCAATCGGCCGTCGGGTGCGACCGGCATTCCGTTGCCTGACCCGCCGGCCGCCGGTGATGTTCTCTGGCTGCGGTTCAGCGGCGCCTGGTCCTGGCGGCGGGCGGGTTGGGTTGCGGGGCCTCGGCCGTGGGCTCCGGTTCGGCCACCGCCGGTTCGGCCAGGTCGAGGGTGATCGAGCGTAAGCCTCCACGGCGCCCGTACATCCGGGCCCGAATGAGTTCGTCGCCCCTGGCGCCCGACCGCCGGGCCTGTTCCACCGCGGCCTGGAGTTGGTCGAGTGTCATACCGGGCCTGCCAGCCTCGCTGGTGACGGTGTGCCTCACCTGAGGTACCTCCTGTTCGACGGTCTCGAACCGCCCCCCATCGGTCCGCCACACGGACCCAACGAACGGTAGCCACTCGGTGTGTTATCGGCAGCCCGAAGGCGGTTGGTGCGGATTGACTGTCCACTGTGGATCCGTGCTCGGTCGTTGGGGACCGGACCCAGATGGATCTGGCTGGACCTGGCCGCGCGGTCGGACCAGCGCGGTCAGGTGGCAACCATAATCAGACACCACGCAACAGGGATAAAGTGCCATAGTTAACTATTTTTCGTCCGGCATACCGCCCCGGCCACACCGGCGTTCCAGGAGCTGCCGTGCACCGTCGACGCACCCTTCCACGGGCCCTGCTGGTGGTGGCGATCGGGTTGCTGCTGTCCTCGGCCACCGCCGCGCACGGGGTCATCAACCCAACCGACCAGGGCGGTGGGCACGGTGACCAGCACCAGGCGCGCCCGGTCATCGACACCGACTACATGTACGGGCAGCTCTACGAGATGAGCACCAGCTACATCTTCCGGGCGTCCGGACTGGACGGTCCACCTCAGGACCCGTCGTCGGCGGCGAACCTGCCGCCCAACATCAACGGTTGGCAGGAGTTCTACGCGCACTGGAAGCAGCAGATGACCTCGACCCGCTCCATGGGTCGGATGGCCCGCTACGTGAAGGTCAGCGACCGCTACTTCCGGGTCGATCACAACCCGTTTGACTCCGACGTGGCCGAGGTGACCATCCCCGGGGCCTCGTGTCCTGGCCAGCGCGTGCTGCTGGCCAGCCACCCGGACGGCACGCCGTCGAGCACCGGGGTCGCCGACCTGATCGACCAGGGTCGGTTCACCCACGCCATGGCCCTGATCAGTTCCTCGAACCTTGGCAACGGCTCAGCCTATGACGACACCTCGGGTGTGGCCATGGGCATGGCCGAGTTCCAGGCCCTGCTGCGCTGGTGGCAGACAAACGGCACCTGGCCGGCCCGCACCGTGAAGATCGGGCTGTTCGACGCCGAGGAGACCGGGCTGAACGGCTCACGGTTCTATGCGGAAAACCTGATCCCCGAGGGGCCACAGGGTCAGTATGTACTGGTCGCGAACATGGACCAGAACGGACTGGAGTACCCGGCTCTGCACTGGGGCACCGACCACTACCTCAACGATCTGCGCGACGGCGGGGTGGGGCCGTGGTTCACCAACATCAATGCCTCCCCACTCGCTCCGAACAGCGTCTACCACGATGGCGCGTGGAGGAACATCGAAGCGAACCTGCCGGCGATCAAAGAGTTCCGCTCCGCGCTGGCCGACTCGGTAACCGAGGCGTTCGGGGTGCTGGGAACGAAGTACCACTTCACCGTGCCGATGGAGAACCCGTTGTTGCTGGCAGACCTGCGTACGGGTACCAACCCGACGCGCACCCGGGCCGCCTACACGCCGGCCGACCAGCAGCGTTTCTCCCCGGTGCACGACGACACGCTCGGCCGCACCGACCAGGTGCCGTTTCTCCGGCTGGGTATCCCCGGCTACGGCGTACTCGGTGCCTTCGACAGTAACGACACCGAGAACCCCTACCCTGCCGACTACACCGACAGGCCGGTGATCCAACAGTATGCCGGGTACGACACCGTGGGCGACACCATCGAGCATCTGAACTTCTGGGCGTCGGGTACGCCGCACGGCCCGGCCGGACCGGCCGATCCGAGCCAGGGCCTGCGTCGCGCGCTGGAACTGCCGTCGACCTGGACGGACTACCTGGTGGCGCGACCCGCCTACGGTGGGGCCGTACCGCGGCCGGCCGGGCCGGTGGCCTACTTCGAGACCACCCCGGTACGTCCCGACGCCGGCATGACGGTCGACTTCGAGGCGTCGTTCAGCGCGGATGCCGGCGACACCGGCAGGCTGTCGTACCACTGGGACTTCGGCGACGGCACGTTCGGTACCGGATCCACTGTCAGTCACACGTTCACCGGGCCGACCTTCGCCGACGTGCGGCTGGTGGTGGTCGACCGGGCGGGTCACACCTCGGCGTACCGGCAGGCGGTGTCGGTGGGCGACACCACCGCGGCCGCACCGTCCACACCGCCCTGTGGCACCGTGTCGGCCGCCGAGGTCCGCGCCGTACTGGACGGCGCCGCACACTGAGCGCCATGGCCACCGACCGGTGCCTCGGGTCGGTGCGGCACGATGGGCCGGTGCTGGACAGGGATGCGGTGGTGCGGGCCGAGGAACGCCTGGCCGGGCGGGTGCGGTGCACCCCGGTGGCCGAGGTCGAGCGTGCGGCGTTCGGGGCACCGGTGACGCTGAAGCTCGAACTGCTCCAGCACACCGGCAGCTTCAAACCGCGCGGTGCCTTCAACCGGGTGCTGACCGGAACGGTGCCCGCGGCCGGGTTGATCGCCGCATCCGGAGGCAACGCCGGTCTGGCGGTGGCCTACGTGGCCCGGGATCTGGGGCATCGGGCGGAGATCTACCTGCCCGAGTCCTCCCCGGCGACCAAGGTGAACCGGCTTCGCGCGCTGGGCGCCACGGTGCGGATCACCGGGGCGTTCTACGCCGATGCCTACCAGGCCAGTGTGCGTCGTGCCGAGCGGACCGGGGCGATGGTGGTGCACGCGTACGACCAGCCCGAGGTGGTGGCCGGCAACGGCTCGCTCGGGCTCGAACTCGAACGTCGGGTGCCCGACGTCGACACGGTGCTGGTGGCGGTCGGCGGTGGCGGTCTGGTGGCTGGGGTGGCGGCGGCGTTGGAGGGCCGGGCCCGGGTGGTGGCGGTCGAGCCTGAGCGGATACCCACGCTGCACCGGGCGTTGGCCGCCGGTCGGCCGGTGGATGTGCCGGTCGGGGGAGTGGCCACCGACTCGTTGGGAGCGACCCGGGTCGGCGAGGTCTGTCTGGCGGTGGCCATTCGGACCGGGGTGACCAGCGTGTTGGTTCCCGACGACGCCATCATGCGGACCCGTCGGGTGCTGTGGGAGGAACTACGGGTGGCGGCCGAGCCTGGTGGTGCGACCGCTCTCGCCGCGGTGCTGTGCGGTGCCTACCGGCCCGAACGTGGTGAACGGCTGACCGCCGTGGTCTGCGGTGGCAACACCGATCCGGCCACGCTGACCAATCCTCCTGGTTGATGCCCGGCGTCCTGACGCCAACCAGGAGGGTTCGGTACGTCTTCTCAGCCGGTCGGGCAGGCGGGGAACAGCCGGCGGGTGCTTCCCGGCGACGGCGCGGCGAACGCGGCCGGATCACTGAACCGGCAGCCGAAGTCAGCCGCGGCGACCGCGGTGAGATCGGTGACCGCGTCACCGGCCGGACGGGTGCCGGTTCGGACCCAGCGCACCAGGTCGTCGAACGCCGTGCCGACCTCGGTGGCGTCGAACTCACAGTGCTGCGCGGTGCGGATCGCCCGCTGCACCAGCAGCCCCGAGCGGTGGTTCGCGGAAACCTCGGAGCCGTAGATCTCCTCCATCGAGAACGGCACGAACATGTCCCCCAAACCGTGCAGGGTCAGTACCGGCACGTGCGGTCGGCCGACGATGCGCGGAATCTGGGACAGCCGGTGGGACTGGCGGTCCACCGGGTCGGCCACCGGCACGCGTTGCACGGTGCTGTTGACGTCCACCGGCGAGTTCGGCGCGTACGTGGTGTGTTCGTTGGTTGACACCAAAGACGGGTTGCCGGCCAGGGTCGGGCCGGGTGGGGTGGCCACGATGCCGAAAAGGAAGTCCTTCCATACCGCGAAGGCCGCCTGCGCGCCGGGGCGCTGCCCGCCGGAGCGGTTGATCGTGATGTCCCGGAACTGCTTCCCCAGGGCGTTGGTGGTGTCCGGGCCACCCGGGGTCAGACCGGCCAACCCGAGGGTGACCTCGATCCGTGGCACCGCGTTGGTCAGGTAGTCCGCCGGTGGTGGGAACGCCCGTACTCCGGCCAGGTCCTGACCGACCACGTTGTAGTCGAGGAAGAAGTCGAACAGCCGGTTGTCACCGAGCACACCACACATCGGCAGCGCGCCGGCGTAGAAGTGCGGGTACTGCTCGACGGAACGCCCGATGACGTGCCCGCCCATCGACACACCGGTGAGGTACACCCGGTGCGGCCGGTGCACCAGCCGGCCGAACAGTTCGGCCAGATCATGGGTGCCCAGCACCCCGGCCCTTACGTCGTAGTCGTTGTCCTGGTACGACGAGGCGGCCCATGCGTAGCCCTCGTCGAGCAGTTTCTGTCGTAACCCGAACGCGGGTGGGTCCACGGTGAGTACGTGGGTCGAGCCACGGAATCCGTGCGCCCACATGACCAGGTCGCCGTTCCACCGGGGCGGAATCTCGATGTCGTAGGCCGCGTGCGCGTGCACTCCCTGCAACACGGTGGACGGCTGCCCGCCGACCTGTGCGGGCGGTAGCGGTGGGTTGTTGACGGTGAAGCCGGGTAACGGGGCGTCACCGGGGGTTCTGGAGGCGTTCGCCGCCGTTGCGCCCCCGAGTGACAGGGCCACCACGGCGAGGGTGAGGACCGCGGTTCGAATACCGCCGAAGGTCCTGGTTGGACGAGTACCCATTTCACTCCTCAGCAGGAGGTGCTGCACACATAACAGAAAGGATCACATTACCGACAGAATCCGATGGAAGGTACCGATCACGGCCGAGCGGCGGCGACCGGAACCCGTCTGGGAACGGATGAATGCCACTCGTGTCCGCCCGGTCGTGGGGGTTTCCATGCCGCTTTCCGAGTTGACGGTCGGTGTATCGTGACCTCCGAGGGGAAGATCAGTTCCCCGCGGCGCATTGGCAGAATGCCCATCGCTCAGGCGGCGGTGGAGAAGTACAACGCCCCGGGTGGCGTCGCTCCGGACCTCGGCGGCATGCCCATCGCACAGGTACGCGGCAGTGGAGGCTGCGATGGGGGTATCCGCGCTCTCGGTGAGGTCGGACTGGCGGAGGCCGGAGTACGCGGTCATGCGCGTAGCCGGTGAGATCGACATCGCCACGGTCGGACAGGTCGAGGATGAACTGTCCCAACTCCTCGCTGGTGGCTGTAGGTATCTGGTGGTGGATCTGAGAATGACCGGATTCTGCGACGCGTCCGGGCTCTCATCCTTCATCGTCGCTCAGGGTCGGGTCCGGGCCCGCCAGGGTTGGCTCCGGTTGGTCGGCCCGCAGCCGATCGTGATGAAGCTGTTTCAGGTCACCGGGCTGGCCCGGGAGTTCTCCTTCTACGACACGCTCGAACTCGCCACCACCGCGGGCCATACCGTGACGTCTGGTCCGGTTGTCCGGCATCAGGTGGTGCCCGTGCCACGCCGTTCCGGTTTGGAGACCGGTACGGGAACAGGTACGACCAGGTCCACCAGGGGGCCCCGGAGCACGCCGCGGACGGTGCGCTGGAGCGAGGTGGCAAGCCGGTTCGCCGAGATCACCGGCACACTTCCGCCGCACGAGTCGATCCGCGCCGCACTCCAGCAGATCGTGGTGCTCGCGGCGCGCACGGTCCCCGGCGTTGACGGCGCCGGGTTGCGGCTTGCCGCCCAACCACGAACCGGGCCGCGGGCCAGTGCGAACGACCTGGGTGCGGCCGCCGAGGTACTACAGGATGAACTTGGTGAGGGGCCGTCGGTGCGGGTCGGCGTTGGCCGGCCCGCGGTGTACGTCAAGGATATGACCGGTCGCACCGGTTGGCCCGGTTTCAGTTCCCGGGCCGCGCGACTCGGTGTGGGCAGTCTGCTCTGTTTCCCGCTGGTCACCGGGAGGGCCGTGCCCGGCGCACTCACCCTGTACGCGCGTGGACCGAACGCTTTCGACGCGGCCGCCCGCGATGTCGGCGAGGTGTTCGCCTCCCATGCGACGGTGGCCATCGCCGGCGTCCTGGCCGAGCTGCAACTTCGGCAGTCGATGCGGACCCAGGAGATGATCGGGCAGGCGGTCGGCGTGGTGATGGAACGTCAGGGGGTCAGTTCCGAACAGGCGTTCGACATGTTGCGGCGGGCCTCCCAGGCCAGCCACGTCAGATTGCCACACCTCGCCCACCAGGTGGTGTCGACCACCCCGGTGCTGGTACCGGCATCAGCCCGGATCGAGGTGCCCGACACCTTCGCCGACCTTTGATCGGCAGCTGACCATACGGCCGAAGTCACCGGCGTCGGACTCATCGTCCGTACCTCGCACCCACGGACCGAGCTGATGGCTGAACTCACCAGCCGAAGCGACGCGCCGAAGCGGCGTTGCCGAACCAGACGGGGACTGTCGGGTTGCCCGCGCTGCTGCCCGCAGTCGTGTGGTCCGGGGTCCAGCGGAGACACCCACCGTCCCATCCGGACGAACACACCGCTGACTTCCTTGCGTACCAGACCCGGAAATGGTCACAATACGCAGGCGAACGTTCACGCAGAGTGAGGAGAACGTCCGCGCCCTCCTGACATGTGGCAATGACACGCCCTGGCGCGGGCACGGGGGGCCGGGGCGACCTGGCCGCGACAAGAGGAGCAGGCGATGGCGTTCCACCAGCTTGAGAAGGTCCTGGCACGCGCGGCAACCAATCGGTCCTTTCGCGACGAACTCGCCGCGGGCGACGCCGACCT
>DATCXL010000003.1:0-3632 GCA_036565825.1 Mycobacteriales bacterium | reverse complement strand
CAGCCGGTGTCTCCGGGTCGATACGGCACGCGGCGACGTCACCGGTGCGCACCACCTGGTTCGGCGCGTCCGTCGAGAACTCCCCCAGCACCTTGCTGCGGTACAGGGGATTGTCGACGCCCCACTCGCGGGCCTTCTCCTCCACCCACTCCCGCCCGACCAGAGCCAGCCCCACCTCCGCCGGCACCTGCTCCCCCGTCAGGTTCGGCGAGTCGAACGCGGAAATGCTCAGCGTGTGCCAGCCCGATCCCGCCTGGCAGACCTTCCGGAAGTGCGAGGCCGGATTGTCGGGGTTGCCGATCGCCAGCAGCCGGCAGTCCGCGTTCGTGGTCAACGCGTCCGCCGCGATCCACAACTGCTCCGGGACACCGCACGCCTCGTCGATGATGACCAGCACGAACCGGGCGTGGATCCCCTGGAACGCGTCCTCGTCCTGGTCGGCCGGCTTGCGGCCGAAGGCGACCAGCTCCTCATCGATGAGCCACTCGGTCTGGTTGACCCGTCCGGGCAGGTTGCCGCGCTTGTGGTTGCGACGGATGTAGCGCCACAGGATCGCCCTGACCTGGGCTGCGGTCGGGGCGGTGGTGACCACGAACGCCTCACCGGGAGGGTGGGTGTCCAGCCACCAGCACGCGGTCAGCGACGCCGTATGTGATTTGCCGACGCCGTGTCCGGACCGTACCGCGGTGCGTCGATGGTCATGGACGGCCTGCATGATCTCGCCCTGCCTGGACCAGACGGTCTGGTGCAGCCGGCCGTGGACCCAGCCGACGGGGTCGTGGGCGTAGCGGGCGGTCCGAGCTGCGAGGCTGTGGCGTTCGGCGGTGGTCTTCAGGTGGTCGCGGAGCTGCCTCAGTTGCCGGGTGTCGCCCGCGCGGACGAGCTGGTCGACCTGGTGGCGGATCAGCTCAAGACTGGGGGGCGGAGTCGTCGGCATGGTCGGGTTCCTGGGTGAGGGCGGTGAGCAGCTGGCCGATCTCGGCTCCGAGTTGTTCGGCGTCGACGGAGACGCGGGAGGGCGCGTCCAGGCCGAGGAGTTTCGCACGGCGCTCGGAGATGCGCAGCAGCCGGTCGACGGCCTGCAGGACCGGCCCGTCATCCGGCAGCGGCTCACCTTCCAGCGTGACGACCCGGCCGTTGGACACCGTGACGTGCTCACGTTCCAGAACGCCGGTCGCCGCCTGGTACAGGGTGTCGAGCCGGACCAGCTCGAGCTCACGGACGGCGGCGGCAGGTTCGGCGACGATCTCGGCGAGGCCCCTCTGCACCGCCTCGTGGGCAGAGCCTTTGCTGATGCCGAGCTGGTCGGCTATCTGCTGGTAGGTCATGCCGCGGGAGCGCAGGGTGAGGGCGTCGGCCCGGGTCTGGGCGCCGGCGAGGGTGGGGGTGTAGCGGCCTTTGCCGTCGCGACCTTCCTGGTAGGGGTTGGTCATGGTGTGTCACCTCCCTGGTGTTCATGGTCGCACGGGTGTCGGGGCATGGGTGGGCCCCGCATCCGGGTGGGGGTCGGGTGCGGGGCCTGTGTGGATGTTAGCCGGTCAGCTGCTGCGGCGGATCTCCCGTCCGAGCTGCCGGGCCTCGCGCTGCATGGCGTCGGCCTGGCCGAGGAGTCGGGCACGCCCGGTCGCCGACCGTGCCTCGCGTGCTTCGAGGCGCCGCTCGTCGGCGTCGGCCAGCAGTGCACCGCGCCTGCCCTTGAGGTAGCGGAGGGTGTCGTCTGCCGCAGTGGTGTTGGTGCTGCGGTGGAACAGGCCCATGATGGTCCTCTCATCTCGTTCTCGGGATGGGCCCGGGGCGGCCGTCGCCCGGCCAAGGAAGCCGGCCGCCCCGGGGGTAGCGAAGGTAGGTAGCACCTACCGGTAGCGCGGTGTGACCTGGTGTTCTACCCGACGATGAACGACCCGTCGGAGTAGGTGCGGGGGAGGGTGTCCGCCTCGGGCAGGTCGTCGGCGTGAAGGCCTGCGTTGACGCGGCCGTCGACCTTGAGGGAGTCGCGGGTCCGCACACCCCACCTGTCGAGGGTTCGGCGCAGGTCGGCTCCGGTGGCTCCGGCGGGGAGCAGCCCGGCGGTGTGGCAGGCAGCCAGGAGCACCGGGATGTGGACGCCGCGGTGCTGGCCGATCAGGTCGCGGGCGAGGTCGAGGACGCGGGCGCGCCGTTCGTCGTCGTCCATCTCCGGCTCGGGCTCGGGCCCGTCATCGGTGGGTGGCTGAGCGGTTGCTGCTCCCCCGCTGCGCCACGCCGTGATCAGCAGGCAGCCGACCAGCAGCACCATGGTGGGTCGGGCGTGCTGCACTATTCGCCATCCGGCCCAGCTCAGGAAGGTGAGCCAGACCCAGCGGCCGGTGACGGCACGCCAGCCCTGCCCGTGGCCGGGCCACTCGAAGACCCGCCACAACACCACCGGCACACCGTCACCCAGCCTGGCCAGCGTCCGGCGCAGCCCGTTCACAGCAGCCCCACCATGGCGCCGCCCGCACTGTTGACGACGGGGACTAGGACGACCGCGGCGAGTCCGGCGAGACCAGCGGTCGGGCCGAGGGTGCACCCCGCGAGCAGGCCCAGGCCCATGTCGCGGCGCAGCGTGCGGCCGGAGGAGCGCCACACGACGATGACACCGACCAGCAGGCAGATCAGGACGACGGCGCCGCCGGGTTGCAGGGTGCCGAGTCCAGCGCGGGTGACGGCTTGAGAGTTGACGCCGGTGAGCCACGTCAGGATGCGGTCGCCCGCCGTGTTGGAGCCGCCGCCGATGCGTCGGGCGGCCAGGCCGAGCATCCCGCCGACGCAGGTGGCGGACAGCACACCGATGGCCAGCCCGGCACCGAACGGGGCGAGGGTCTTCCAGTTCCGGCCGCCCTTGGCTGCGGGTTTGCCCGGCTTCGCGGGGGCAGCGCCGGCGGACTTCCGGTACCAGGGCAAGACCACGGCGAGGGTGGCGAGCAGGCCGACAAGGGCGCCGCCGACAGTGATGACGATCACGGACGTACTCCGGTGAGGTAGGCGATGAAGTCGGCGAGGGCGGGCCAGCACAGCACGGCGCCGCCGACTGTCGCGGTGAGCAAGGCGCGGGTGAGCCAGGTGTGGCGGTGGTGGTCCAGCCAGGCCGCGAGGGTGATGGCGGCGAGGGCGACGCCGTATTGGTCCCCAGCGATGTGCAGGGCGCGGGTGACAGCGGGTGCGGTGATAACCCCGGTTGCCAGGGCGGTCGGGCGTAGCCAGGTGAGGTCAGCCATGGGTCACCAGGCAGAGGAGCAGGGCGGCCCAGGCGATGCCGGTGGCGATCAGGATGGTGACGGGGTGGGTGGGGTCGCGACGCAGCGTGCGCATGCCGAGGCCTGCGAGCGCGGCGACCGTGGCCCACGCGAGGGTGAGCAGCACGTTGGTGCCCTTCCGGGTCAGGCGGTGCGCAGGGTGATGGGTGCGGCAGGCAGCTGCGCGAGGTGCGGTTCGACCGCTTCGATGGCGGGCCGGTACTTCTGCCGGCAGGTGGTGCCGGAGGGCCGGGTGCCGGTGGCGGCTTGGACGGCGTCGCGCATCTGTTCGGTGCCGGGCCGGGTGCCGGTGATGTAGAGGGCGCGGATGGCGTCGAGAGCGGGGTCACCGTAGTGGTGGGGCGCAGCAGGGGCGGG
>DATCXL010000927.1:0-8726 GCA_036565825.1 Mycobacteriales bacterium | reverse complement strand
GCTCTCACGGCGAGGTTTCCCGCGAGAACTCGCCATGACCGGGCCGATGGTGAACGTCAGGCGGCGCCCTCACTGATGTCCTCGCCGAGGTAGGCGGCCCGCACCCGGTCGTCGGCGAGCAGCCGGTCGGCCACGTCGGACATGACCACGTTGCCGGTCTCCAGCACGTATCCCCGGTCGGCCAGGGTGAGCGCCTGGGCGGCGTTCTGCTCAACCAGCAGCACGGTGGTGCCCTGTTCGTTGATCTCCCGGATGATCTCGAAGATGTGCTGCACGATCATCGGGGCGAGCCCCATCGAGGGCTCGTCGAGCAGCAGCAGTTCCGGCGCGCCCATCAGTGCGCGGCCGATGGCCAGCATCTGCTGTTCGCCGCCGGACAGGGTGCCGGCGTCCTGCTTGGCCCGCTCCTTGAGCCGGGGGAACAGCGTGAACGCCCGGTCCAGGTCACCCGGCCGTGGACGGCGGAACCGGTACGCGCCCATCTCCAGGTTCTCCAGCACGCTCATCTGCGGGAAGACATGCCGTCCCTCGGGCACATGGCAGATGCCCAACCGGATGATCTCGTGCGCGGGTACGCCGTCGATCCGTTGACCGTCGTAGTGGATCGCGCCGGCGGACGGTCGCAGCATGCCGGAGATGGTCTGCTGTGTGGTGGTCTTGCCGGCACCGTTCGCACCGAGCAGGGCCACGATCTCGCCCCGGCCGACCTCGAACGAGACGCCCTTGAGTGCCCGGATCGCGCCGTAACGGACCTCAAGGTCCTTCACCTCGAGCAGCACATCGGTCACGAACCCACCTCCTCGCCGGTTGCCGGCCCGTCGGGTGTCATGTCGGTGGGCGCGGCCCCGCCGTCCGCGGCCTTGTCCGCGTCCTTGCCCGTGGAGTTGGTGGTGCCCAGGTAAGCCTCGATCACCGCCGGGTCGCGCTGCACCTGCTCGGGTGCGCCGCTGGCGATGACCTGGCCGAAGTTCAGCACGATCACCCGGGTCGCGATCGACATGACCAACCGCATGTCGTGCTCGATGAGCAACACGCTGATGCCCATGTCCCGGTTGATGGCCGAGATCAGGTCGGCCAGTTCCCGCTTCTCCGACGGGTTGGTGCCGGCGGCCGGCTCGTCCAGCAGCAGCACGCTGGGACTGGTGCCCAGTGCGCGGGCGATCTCCAGTCGGCGCTGTCCACCGTAGGGCAGCCCGCTGGCCACCAGGTTGGCCTGGTCTGCCAGGTCGACGAACCGCAGTAGTTCCAGGGCGCGGTGGGTGCTCTCCCGCTCGTCCCGGCGAGCGTTGGGCAGGCCCAGCATCGCCGAGATCGCACCGCTGCGCTGCCGGGTCTCCACGCCCACCTTGACGTTCTCCAGCGCGGTCAGCGCGGGGAACAGCCGGATGTTCTGGAAGGTCCGTGCCACGCCGAGGTGGTTGATGGTGTGGGTCTTCTTGCCCAGCACCGACACGGGTTTGGCCCCGGCCGCGCGGCGGAAGTGGATGGAGCCCTCCTGCGGGTGGTACACGCCGGTGAGGCAGTTGAACAGCGACGTCTTCCCCGCGCCGTTGGGGCCGATCACGGCCAGGATCTCGCCGTGCCGCATCCGCATGCTCACGTTGGACAGGCTGGTCACGCCACCGAACCGCAGCGTGACCGAGTCGACGTCGAACACCGCGTTGTTGACGTCGTCGGACGCGGTCAGTTCCTCGATGGCGGTCACTGTCCACCCCCCACTGCGCCGGCCGGCGACGCGGTCGGACCCGCCTCGGGCTGGCCGGCCTCGGGCTGGTCGGCCTGTTGTACCGAGGACCCTGGCGGGTCGGATGCCTGCTGTGCGGTGATCTCGGCCTTGCGTCGTCCGGCCGGAACCAGACCGGCCGGCCGGAAGATCATCATCAGCACCAGCACCGCGCCCAGGTAGGTCGGACGGTCGGCGGCCGCCACGTAGTCGCGGAGGAACTCCGGCAACGCGGTCAACAACGCGGCACCCAGCACCACCCCGGTCAGTGATCCCATCCCGCCGAAGATGACGTAGGCGAGCACGAAGATGGAGTACTGCAGGATGAAGTTGTCCGGGCTGATGAACCCGACCTTGCTCGCGTAGATCACCCCGGCGACGCCCGAGGTGGACGCGCCGATCGCGAAGGCGAGCAGCTTCAACCGGACCGTGCGCACGCCGTTGGCCTGCGCGGCCACCTCGTCCTCCCGGATTGCCGTCCAGGCACGGCCCACCCGGCTGTGCTCCAGCCGACTGAGCAGGAACACCACCAGGGCGGTGAGGACCAACAGTAGGTACCAGTACGGCAAGGAGTCGATACCCCACCGCAGCGAACCGTCCCAGTCGACCTTCCAGTCGAGTCCGGGGACGGTGAAGTGGACGCCGAAGGGCAGTGTGATCGACGGGTGCGGGATGTTCGTGGCACCGCGCGGACCGTTGGTGAAGTCGTCACCGTTGAGCGCGACGATCCGCACGATCTCCCCGAAACCCAGGGTCACCACGGCCAGATAGTCACCGCGCAGGCGCAGCGTCGGGGTTCCCAGCAGCACGCCGGCGACCAGGCAGGCCAGCACCGCGAAGATGATCGCGACGAACGGGTTCACCACGAACGGCGGCGCGATCGGCAGCGTCCCGGTGAAGTAGGCGGTGGTGTAGGCGCCGATCGCGAAGAACGCGATGTAGCCCAGGTCGAGCAGGCCGGCCCAGCCGACCACCACGTTCAGTCCGGCGGCCAGCAGCACGTAGATGCCGACCTGGTTGACCAGCACGGTCTGCCAGAAACCGGACAGGAACGGGGGCAGTACCAGGGCGGCCCCGACCACCGCCACGATGAGCAGCCAACGCACCACGGGCATCTGCCGGAGCCGCTGGCGGAACGCGGCGCCGGTGACCGCCGGGGACAGCGAGATCCGCCTGCGCTGGCCCACGTAGAACACGGCCCACAACAGCACCATCAACCCCACACAGATGGGCAGTCGGATGCTGAGCAGAGACTCACGGAACGCGAGCAGGGAGTCGTCCTGGCTACCGTCCGCGCCGGTCAACAGGGCGATCAGCACACCGGTGGCTACCAGGCTGACGAACCGGCGCGCGTCCTCGTTGTGCCACAGGCCGGTGCGCCGGCGCACGGTTCCGTTCGTGTTCACGCGGACCTCCCGAGCCGCTCACCCAGGATTCCGGTGGGCCGGAACATCAGAACCAGGACCAGGGCGACGAAGGCGATGACGTCCGACCACTTGGTGTCGATGAAGATGGCCGACCAGTTCTCCACCAGCCCCAGCAGCAGGCCGCCGACCATGGCGCCGCGGATGTTGCCGATACCGCCCAGGACGGCCGCGGCGAAGGCCTTGATCCCGGGCAGGAAACCCATGTTGTACTGGACCAGGGAGAACATCCCGAACATGAAGCCGGCCGCCCCGCCGAGCAGACCACCCAGCACGAACGTCCGCGAGATGGTCTTGTCGATGTCGACGCCCATCAGCGCCGCGGTGGGCGCGTCCTGGGCGACCGCCCGGATGCCCTGACCCAGTTTGGTGGTGGCTACCAGCCGGTCCAGGAACACCATCATCGCGAACGCCGAGCCGACGATGACCACCTGGATCAACGTCATGGTGGCCCCGAAGATGTCGAAGATCGGTTTGTTCACCTCGAAGAACTGCGGCACGAACTGTGGCTGACGACTCCACAGCTTGCCGGCGAAGTTGAACAGGAACACCGAGGCGCCGATCGCGCTGATGAGAAACGCGAGCTTGGGGGCGTTGCGTTTGCGCAGCGGTCGGTAGGCAACTCGTTCGAGAACCCACGCGGTCAGGCCGCCGGCCGCGGCTCCGGCCAGCATGCCCAGCACCAGGTAGAACGTGGCCAGAGCGAACGACTGCATCCCCGGCGATGGTCCCAGCAGGGCCCTGATGACGAACATCCCCCCGAACCCGCCCATCATGAACACCTCGCTGTGGGCGAAGTTGATGAGCTGCAACACCCCGTACACCAGGGTGTAGCCCAGGGCTATGAGCGCGTAGAGCGATCCACGGGTCAAACCGAGAATCGTGAACTGGCAGAACTCCTGCAGGGACATGCGGCAAGGGCTCCTCGGTGCCGTTGTCGAACTTCTTCGTGGCGGGGGGTGCCCGGACCGTTGCCCGGGCTACCCCCCGCCACGCTCACCGCGCTACTTCAGTAGGTCGGTCGTCGTCCCCTTCAGGACACGCTTCCCGTTGTCCACGCCGTACACGAAGATCGTCTTGCCGGAGACCTCGCCGTTCGGCTCGAACTTCACCTGCTTGGTCAGGCCCGCGTAGTCGACCTTCTTGACCGCCTCGACGACCTTGTCCCGGGTGACGTCACCACTGATGGTCGACATCGCCGCGATGATCGCGTTGGCCGCGTCGTAGGACTCCGGCGAGTAGGTGCCGGGGTCGGCGTTGAACTCGGTCTTGTACGCGTCCAGGAACGACTTGGCCTTCGGGTCGACCCGGGCGTCAGCGCACGGGCAGGTGAACAGCCAGCCCTCGGCCGAGTCCTGCGCGCCCTTGATGAACTGGTCGTCGTTGGTGCCGTCGTCGGACATGGCCAGGCAGCTGTAACCGACCGCCTTCAGCGACTTGGCGAACAGCGACGCGCCCTGGTAGTAGCCCGCGTAGTACATCGCGTCGACGTTGGCGTTCTTCACCTTCTGCGCGATGCTGCTGTAGTCCTGGGTCTTGTCGCTGACGCCCTCACGGGTGACCTTGATGCTGGTCGAGCCCAGTTCCTTCTGGATCACGTCGGCCAGGCCCTTGCCGTACTCGGAGGTGTCGTCGACCAGGTACACCGACTTGGCGTACTTCTGCAGCAGCGCGGCGGCCTCCTGACCCTGCGCGTCGTCGGGAGGCACAACCCGGAAGAAGGTCTTGAAGCCCTGGCTGGTCAGGGCCGGGTTGGTCGCCGACGGGCTGACCGAGAGCAGCCCGGCGTCAGACAGTGCCGGCTCGGCGGCCTTGGTGGTGCCGGAGAACGGCGGGCCGACCACGGCGACCACGCTCGGGTCGTCGATCAGCTTCTGGGCGGCGGCCGGGGCCTTGTCCGGTGCACCCTCGTCGTCCGAGGAGGTGTACTTCAGCGTGAACGGCAGTGTTCCCGCGTCGTTGGCCTGCTTGACGGCAAGCTGAACGGCGTTGGCCTCGTTGATGCCCAACTGCGGGTTGTTGCCGGACAACGCACCGAGGAAGGCGATGGTGTAGGTCTTGCCGGTGTTCGTGCCTGTCGTGCCGGTGGTGGGTGCGGTTGTCGCCGCGCCGCCACCGTCGGACGCCGCCACTGCCGCGACGTCGGCTCCGGTGACGCAGTCGTTGCCACTTGCCGTGTTGTTGCTGTCGCTGTTCGCGCACGCGGTCATGGTCAGCGCCCCGACCACGGGGATCAGCAGAGCCCGGGTGAGTGTTTGATAACGCACCGGATGCCCCTCCTGGCGTTGGGTTATGGACGCGCCCCGACAGGGCACGCCGCAAGGTGTCGGGTCGATGTCGATGCCGAGGGGCGGAGAGTAGCGCGCCCTCCATACGAGCAGACCCGGTTCATGCTTTCGTGACTGAATCGCGACCACACCTGGCCAGGTAGCCGACAGTCGACTAGCCCGTCGGGCCCACCAGTGTTGGTGCGACGGGTGTAGATCGACGGTCAGGCCGGCGGTTCGACGTCGCGGGCGATGACCGTCTGGGCGATGTCGCGCATGCTGGCCCGCCGGTCCATGGCGGTGCGTTGGATCCAGCGGAACGCCTCGGGTTCGCTCATGCCGTGTTCCAACATGAGCAGGCCCTTGGCCCGCTCGATCACCTTGCGTGCCTCCAGGCGGTCGCTCAGACCAGCGACCTCCTTCTCCAACTGGACCATCTCCGCGAATCGCGACCTGGCCATCTCGATCGTCGGCAGCAGGTCCTTCTTCTGGAATGGTTTGACCAGGTATGCCATGGCGCCAGCCTCGCGGGCCCGTTCCACCAGCTCCCGTTGGCTGAACGCGGTCAGAATGACCACCGGGGCGATCCGGTCGCCCGCGATCCGCTGGGCCGCCGCGATGCCGTCCAACTTGGGCATCTTCACGTCCAGGATGACCAGGTCGGGTCGCAGCGTTTCAGCCAGGGCGATGGCCTGCTCGCCGTCGCCGGCCTCGCCGACCACGGCGTACCCTTCCTCCTCCAGCATCTCTTTCAGGTCGAGCCGGATCAGGGCCTCGTCCTCGGCTATCAACACACGAAGGGTGGAGACGTCGGTCACTGTCACTCCCCTACGATTGACCCGAGGAACCACGGCCGGGCACCGACTGGGTAGCCTACCCGGCTAAGCTTCGAGACAGCCGCAAGCCCCCGTAGTCCAACGGCAGAGACGATGGACTCAAAATCCATGCAGTGTGGGTTCGAATCCCACCGGGGGCACCACGTGGGCCTTATTCAAACCCGCACGGCCTGGAGGCCGTGCGGGTTTGCTCGTTGTGCCCGGGGGTGCGGCGGTCTGGCGGCCGGTGTGGGCCGGCCGGCGTGGGCCGGCCGGCGTGGGCCGCGTGCGCGGAGGACGGTGTCGGGCTGCCGGTGGACGGTGTCTGGTGCGTTATCCGCGTGAGCGGGCGCGTCAGCGACGTCGAGGGTGAGGAGGGTTGCGAAGGGTTCGGCGAGGTCGGTGGCGATAGGTCCATCGGGTTCGTCGTGGAGGTAGATGGCGGTGAAGATGGCCTGGTTGAACTGTCGACGGGCGATGGACGAGGCGTAACGGTAGACGCGGTGCAGGTCTGCGGCCAGCACCAGGACGCGGGTGAGGTTGGTCGCGATCGTGTCGAACTCTGGGTCGGTGGCGGCGAGTCGTTCGGCGATCATGTCCAGTTCGCAAAGGATGCGATCTTGTCCGTTTTGAGTAGGTCCAGAGGATCGCTCCGGCGTAGTGGGCCTTGGAGGAGCTTGGTGCGTTCGTTGTCCAGCCGGGTCTCGGCCGCAGTGAGGCGGCGTCGTTCCTTGGCGGCGACGGCGCGTTCGGCGTCGAGGTCGGCGGTGACACTCGCGGTGACCTGGTCACGGAGGTGCCGGGGCATCACGACGGTGGCGTAGCAGTCCTCGACCAAGTACTCGACGTGGGGCGATGAGCACAGCCTGGTTGGTGCACGCGGTGGTCTTCTGGTGACGCCCCAGGCAGACGAGGTACGGGTAGGTGACCCCGTGCCGGTTGGTGGCGTGGGTGACGATCATCCGCGAGTGGCACTCCCCGCAGTACAGAGATGACTTGAGGTACTGGTCGTGCTCACGGCGCCTGTCGCTCAGAGCGTGCGCGGCCAGGACATCCTGGACCCGCCGCCAGCAGACTTCAGTCCCCCGTGGCATACGCCTCGAACGCCCAGAGGACCAGGGGGGCGCGTTCGTCGTCCACGATGATGGTGTTGACCTCGCGACCGGCCTCGTTGGTCCGGCGCACGTTGAGGTGTCCCAGCGGCGCCTTGCCCGGGGTGCCGCCCTGCTTGACCTTCTGGTCATGCCCTTGTTGACCTCGACAGCCAGGTTGGCCGAGTAGAACTCGGCCATCGCGGCACGATCGCCCACCAGTCGCTGGTAAGGAACCCGAGCGTTCGGACCAGTCCGCCAGGTTCAACTCGTCGGCGGCAGCCACGGACGTCTCGATGTGGAAGGACCGAGTCCGCCCGTCCGGACGGGACTTGCGCAGCGTCGTCCGATCGGCGCAGTACACCGCGGCGGTGAACCGTGGCAGCTCTGCGCCTGTGGATGTCGGCGACCGCCCGGTGAAGAAGCCTGGGCCGAACTCGATGGTCGGCTCCCAGCGACGCGGCGCCCAGTCCAATAGCCGATGGATGCCGCCGGGTGCCGCGGAGAACCGGCAACCCGCAGACGCAGCCGGACGCTGTTGGTGTCCACTCGGTCCACCAACACAGCCAGCGCGTCGAAGACCGCACGCAGCGAATCGTCGATGACCTTCCGGCCTTCCGCACCGCTCCAGTCGACCCGCAACGCGTCGCCCGGCAGTTGCAGGTGGACGAGGTTTTCCACCATGCGTTGCAGATCCTCTTCCTTGCGCTGCGCTCTCACCAGGTCGGTCGACCGCGCCAGCCGCTCGGCGATCACAGGGATCCGGTTGTAGACGTAACGGGCGAGGAAGAGCTCCAGCAGACCATCCTCACCTTCACCATCGAGTGGCACAAGAACCTGACAACCCGACTCCGGAGAACCCGGGGCACACCATAGCGATCGAGCGCAGCGACTCGTACGGTATCGTTGCGCCGGCCATGATCTGCGCGAGACAGGCGACGCAAGAATGCAATTCCGTTCGGACGAACGAGCCCGATTCATGAATCTCAGATATATGCCTTCTTTGCTTCGATGTCAGGAGATGGAGTGCCGGTGTCGGACAAGGATACTCGCAACATGGTTGCGCATACCGAGTGGACTGCCACCACGTTCGACCCGCAGATGCACCGGTTCGGCGCGAAGTTGAGCGCGGCGCTCGACGAGGCCACCAGGGCAGTCGGCGCGCCGTCCTGATTGCTTCCTTGCCCCGAAAAAGAGCCTGTTCCGTTGCCGACGACCGCAGCCAACGGCCTTCGACAGCGGAACATCGAGGGAGCGGTGACTCATCGCCGACCCCACAGGTCAATCACGACCTTCAGGACGGCGTGGTCAGACAGTTGCTCGTACCGTGGCGCGTGGTCGTAGGCGCAGGTGCGCCGTGAACCCACCGCGTCATCGACCAGAGCGTGGTCCAGACGCTGGCTGCC
>DATCXL010000919.1:0-4439 GCA_036565825.1 Mycobacteriales bacterium | reverse complement strand
GGCGGGACCGGAAGACGATCACGCACGAGCTGCGTGGACTGGCCGGCCGGGTCGGCGTCGTGCACTGATCTGGTTCGTCTCCCCATCGGTGCGTCCGTCACGATCCAGATCCGGTCCCGGCATTTTTGGAGTATCCGCATGAATAGTGAAAAGGGCGGCGAGGTGCGCGGCAGGGACGCTGAGCGTTCCGTCCTGGCCGGGTGGCCGGGCGACCACGAGGCGGACCTGTACCGGGACGGCCGCCGGGACCGGTACCGGGACGGTGGTCGCGACGGCGGTGGGGATGGCGGGCCGCTGCGGGGCGGTGACCGGGGGCGACCGGTGGAACCGGTCACCCCGGCGGAGCCGGTCAGGCCGGTGGGTGCCCGGGATCCGCAACGCGACGTCTGGGACGCGGCTGAGTGACCGACGGCCAACACGATGGAACCTCGGTGCCGGGCGCGCTGTCGGCGACGCAGGTCGCGCCGCACTCGCAGCGCCCGGCACCGGGGAGATCATGATCCGTTCCGGGAGTCAGGCCCTCGTCACCGATGAGTCAGGTCCCGATCACGGACCGGAGGTCGCTTCGGGCCGGTCCAGAGCTGTCACAGGGGCATTCAGGGTGTTTATGGGCGGCCCAGGGCTCGGTAGGTCCAGCCCGCGTCGCGCCACCGCTGTGGGTCAAGTGCGTTGCGTCCGTCCACCAGGTTCCGCCGCGCGACCACCTGCGCCAGGGTGTCGGGGTGCATCTGACGGAACTCGGTCCACTCGGTGAGCAGCAGCACCAGGTCAGCGTCCTGTGCCGCGTCCGCCGCGGTGTCGGCGTAGTTGAGTTCGGGCTGGGCCCGGCGCGCGTTCTCGATCGCGGCCGGGTCGTAGACGGTGACCCGGGCACCCTGCCGGTGGATGCTCGTCGCCACGTCGAGGGCGGGCGAGTCGCGGATGTCGTCGGAGTTCGGTTTGAAGGCCGCGCCCAGTACGGTGACCCGGGCGCCGTGGAAGGAACCGTCGAGCAGTTCCCTGGCCAGGTCGACGGTACGGGCCCGTCGGCGCATGTTGATCGCGTCCACGTCCTTGAGGAACGTCAGCGCCTGGTCCGCGCCCAACTCGCCGGCCCGCGCCATGAACGCGCGGATGTCCTTTGGTAGGCAGCCGCCACCGAAGCCAAGGCCGGCGTGCAGGAACCGGTGCCCGATCCGCTCGTCGTAACCCAGCGCGTCGGCCAGCTTGGTCACGTCGGCGTGCACGGTCTCGCACACCTCTGCCATGGCGTTGATGAAGGAGATCTTGGTGGCCAGGAACGAGTTGGCCGCCACCTTGACCAGCTCGGCGGTGGCGTAGTCAGTGACCACGACCGGACAGCCGGCACTGATCACCGAGGCGTACACCTCGCGCAGTCGTTGCTCGGCCCACCGGGAGGTCACCCCGAACACCAGTCGGTTGGGTCGCAGCGTGTCCTCGACGGCGAACCCCTCGCGCAGGAACTCGGGATTCCAGGCCAGGTCCACGTCCGCGCCGGCCGGGGCGAGGGCACGGATGCGCTCGACCATGTCGGCCGCGGTGCCGACCGGCACGGTGGACTTCCCGACCACCAGCGCCGGCCGGGTCAGGTACCTGGCCAGTTCCGTGCAGGAAGCCTCCACGTAGGACAGGTCGGCGGCGTACTCACCCTTCTTCTGCGGGGTCCCCACACAGATGAAGTGCACGTCACCGAACTCGGCCACCTCCGCCATCGAGGTGGTGAACCGGAGACGTCCGGTATCCAGGTTCTTCTGCAGCAGTTCGGCAAGGCCGGGTTCGAAGAACGGGGCCTCGCCGGCTGTCAGCCGGGCGATCTTGTCCTGGTCCACGTCCATGCCGAGAACCTCGAAGCCCAGCTCCGTCATGCACACCGCGTGGGTGGCGCCCAGGTAGCCCGTGCCGAGCACGGTCAGGCGCGGCCGGTCGGTGATGCCCACGTGACAAACTCCTCAAACCTCGCACCGTTGTGGTGACCTCGCTCGGAGCAGAGTAGGCCACCGTTCGTTCGGGTCGGCAAGCGAGGGGCCCGTGCGGCCGCCGCGGTCGTTCGCGAACGGTTGGCAAACTGTTGGCGAACGGTTGGCCTGTCACCTGGCCGGGTGGCCCGTACAGTGGGTCGCAGGAGGTAACCGTGGACGCGCAGTTCGACATCTACCGACTCAGCGACGAGCACGAGATGCTCCGTGCGACGGTCCGGGAGCTCGCCGACGACAAGATCGCCCCCAGAGCCGCCGAGATCGACGCCACCGGGGAGTTCCCGTGGGACGTCTACGAGGCCCTGCGTCGGGCCGAGCTGCATGCCGTGCACATCCCGGAGCAGTACGGCGGGGTGGGTGCCGACGCGGTGGCGACCTGCATCGTGATCGAGGAGGTGGCGCGGGCCTGCGCCTCGAGTTCGCTGATACCGGCGGTGAACAAGCTGGGCACCATGCCCATCCTGCTGGCCGGCTCGGAGGACCTCAAGAAGCAGGTGCTGCCCCAGGTGGCCAGCGGTGAGGCGATGTTCTCCTACGCGCTGTCCGAGCGGGAGGCAGGATCGGACACCGCGTCGATGCGGACCCGGGCAGTCCGCGACGGCGACCAGTGGGTACTCAACGGCACCAAGTGCTGGATCACCGGCGCCGGTGCGTCGTCGTACTACACGGTCATGGCCAAGACCGACCCGGACGCCGGTGCCCGCGGCGTGTCGGCGTTCGTGGTGCACAAGGACGACCCCGGGTTCTCGGTGGGTACCAAGGAGCGCAAGCTGGGCATCAAGGGTTCGCCCACCTGCGAGATCCACTTCGACAACTGCGCCATCCCGGCGGAACGGATCATCGGCGAGCCCGGTACCGGGTTGAAGACCGCCCTGCGCACGCTGGACCACACCCGGCTCACCATCGGCGCGCAGGCCGTCGGAATCGCCCAGGGCGCCATCGACGCCAGCCTGGCCTACGTCCGGGAACGCCGTCAGTTCGGCAGCCGGATCGCCGACTTCCAGGGCGTGCAGTTCATGCTGGCCGACATGGCCATGAAGACCGAGGCGGCCCGGCAACTGGTCTACGTGGGGGCCGCACGGGCCGAACGGGGCGAGCCGAACCTGACCTTCGTCTCGGCCGCGGCCAAGTGTCTGGCCAGCGACACCGCCATGCAGGTCACCACCGACGCGGTACAACTGTTCGGCGGATACGGCTACACCAAGGACTTCCCGGTCGAGCGGATGATGCGCGACGCCAAGATCACCCAGATCTACGAGGGCACCAACCAGATCCAACGGATGGTGATGGCCCGCCAACTCCTCAGGGACACCCGCAGGTAGGAACGGGTCGTGGCCCCACGACATCGCCGGGCTCGTCGGCTCGCCCGTCGGTGTCAGTGCGTGGTCGGGAATCGGCCCCCGGACCTCCCGAACCTCGACCTGTCGGCGTCAGGTGGCGCCCGGTCCTGGCTGTGACGTCGGTGGTGGCCCGGTCCGCTGGTCGGGCAGCCGGATGGCCATCCGGCGGAGCACGTTCTCCCAGCCGGGCCGCCGGCGCAGTGCGGCCAGGGCCTGTCGGGCCCGTTCCCGGTCACCGTGCCGGGCCGCGTCCAGCGCCGCGTAGAGCTCTGGAACGCCACCGGCGGCCCCTTCACTCAGCGCCGCCAGGTCGCCGTTCTCGTAGGCCCGTTGCAGGCTGACCAACCGACGCAGCTCACCGACCGGATCGTCCGAGTCGTCCACCCGCAGGTCCACGGTCACCTCGTCCCAGGGGGTGTCGGTGCGCCGACCGGACACCACCAGGATCGCCGCGGACTGTCGCCCGCGAAGGTCGCCGCCGGCCTCCTCGGCCCCGGCCAGCGCGGCCAGCATGCGTTCGGCCAGTCCGCCCTCGGCCGCACCGAACGCCTCGGCCATCGACGGGACCACCGAACGCGAACGCAGCGTGTTTCCCTGCACACTGTGCTGCTCACCGGTGACGTGACCGCAGGCGGACAGACAGCCGCGACCGGTCCAGGCCGCCACCCGTCCGGCCGCGTCCACGATCGCCACCTGGCGGGTGTGCCGCTGCGGGTCGTCGACGCCGAGTCGGTCCAGCACCTGGTCGGGGGACAGACCCTCGGCCAGCAACTCCAGGCCCCGGGCTCCGTAGGTCCGACTCGTGTGCGCCTGGGTGACCACCGCACCGACCCCGGCCAGTGCCCACGGCGCGGCCCGGCCCACCGCCAGGGTTGAGGTGGCAACGGCCACCCCGAGCTCTCCGGTGGACCGGTCCCTGGCCACGATCGAGAAGGTCACCTGCGCTCAGACCCCCGCGGGTAGCCGCATCTCGGTCGGTGCACCCTCGATGATCAGCGCCGGTTCGGTGGACGCGCGTACGTCGTCCACGCTCACCCCCGGGGCCAGTTCGCGCAGTACCAGTCCCTGGTCGGTCACGTCGATCACCGCCATGTCGGAGATGATCCGGTTCACACAGTGTCGG
>DATCXL010000916.1:0-2874 GCA_036565825.1 Mycobacteriales bacterium | reverse complement strand
GCCCCGAACCCGGCGACGGCTCCGGCTCCGGCTCCGGCGGGCCCGACCACACCGAAGGTCGACACGGTGGTAAGCAGCACCACCCCGGCCACGCGGGCGGTCCACACGGTCCGCACGGTCCGGGAGAGCAGGAAGGCTCGTGCCATGTCAACTCCTCGGTCTGTCGCGCATCCGTTACCGACCGGCTGAGTCCGGTGGGGTCCAACAGTCCGGCGGACGGTGATGCCGATGGTGTGCGCGTTCGCGGCCGAGCCTGTCCGCCTCGACGCGGACGTGCGGCTTCGAGTGTGGGCCCGCCAACGGGCGTGTCCGAAGAAGCCGACCCGCGACTCGCCGAGAGGACGAATTCCCGAAATTTCACTTCCCCCGAACGGGTGTTGTCGCGGGATCTGTGGGCAGTCCGTAGTGGACTCTCGGGTCGACTCCCGGTCCACCGGTCAGCGGCGCGAATGCCGTTCGCAGTCGGTGAAGCTGATCGCGTACGCGGTCACGTGCACCATCTGGGTGTCCGAGACCCGCACGGTCTGGAATGACGACAGGCCCCTGTCGAGTTGGGTGCGTAGTCGCCGGGCCCATTCACCATCCAGGTCGTCGAGCCCCTGCCGTCGTCCGTCCGCCCAGCCGGGGGCGGCCCCGTGCAGTGCCTGCCGGATCTCCCGGCGCTGCCACTCCAGTACCTCTGCCGGGTTGTCGCGCACCTCGTCGGGTGGGTCGGTCCGGTACCGCTCGGCCACCGCACCGGCCGAGCGTTCCCGGTCGCCCAGATCGTGCCGCCGCACGAACAGGTGCCAGTGGATGCGGTATCGCCGCCAGCGCGGTTCGGCCGGTGTCCGCGCCACACCACCCCTGTCGATCCGCACCGCTTCGCCCTCCACCGTTGTGACGACCGTGGCCGTCCCGTACCGCTCATCGTCCCAACCGGAATCGCCGCTGCCAGCCACCCGACCGGGTGAATACGTAGGATCGGCCGATGCGGTTGAGGGATGTCGGATCGGGTCGGTCGGTGGCACGCCCCGAGCTCGGTCCCGGGACACTCGACGAACGGCCGTTCCCGGTTGGTGACGAACTCGACCTGCTCGGCGCGCGTGTCGTCGGCGGCGACGCGGCAGAGGCTCACGGCGAGGGCGAGATCCGGCGTTGCCGGCTGGAGTCGGTGAACCTGTCGCAGAGCCGCTTCCACCCGCTGACCCTGATAGACGTGTCGCTGCACCAGGTTGAGCTCTCCAACGCGCAGTGGCACTCGCTGACCGCACGGCGGGTCGAACTCACCGATGCCCGCGCGGTCGGGCTGGGTCTGTCCCTGGACCTGGCCGCCGACCTGTATGTGGAACAGACCCGGCTGGACTATGCCGGTATCCACCTGGAGCGGGCGCGAGGGCACGTGGTGTTCAGTGGCTGCTCGTTCCGGGAGGCCAGGCTGAGCGGTGACCTGTCCGGGGTGCTCTTCGTGGACTGCGACCTCAACGGTGCGGAGTTCACCGCCACTGCGGCCAACGGCACCGACCTGCGCTCGTCCCGGCTGGCCGGGGCACGCGGCCTGCACAGTCTGCGCGGCGCGATGATCGACGTGGACCAACTGATCACGATCGCCGGTCAACTCGCCGCCGAGGCCGGCCTGCGGGTATGCGACTGACCTGCCGGCGTGTCATGGCGCGTGCCGGCCTGAGGCGGCACGGGCCTACCCGGTGCGGTCGGCGGAGTCTCGTCCGACAACCGCGTCCCGCGACGAACCGGTCGGGAGGTCGTCGGCGGTGATGGTGCCGTGGAGCAACTCGACCACCCGTGCGGCGGTGACGGCCCAGGCATTCCAGGCCGCCAGAACGGCTCGCTTCCACTGTTCACCCGTGGCGCCCACCTCGAGATCGGGGGATGGCTCGTTCCCGCACACTGCCAGGAAGTCGCCGCGTACCGGGTTGTGGGCGCGAAGTTGCTGCGCCTCGTCAGGCTCTGTCAGGCCAGCCCTACCCGCGAGCCGCACGACCGCGCTCCAGGAGAGTCGATACCTGCCGGCGAGCTTGACCAGCAGCATCCGGGGGCCCAGTTCGGACACCTGGGTATGCCATGCGGGACGCAGGTCGTCCTCCGGCAGCAGGAACTCACCAGCGAACAGGTCAATGACCTGTTCGCGATCATCCCGGCTGGTACCGATGCCGACATCACTGTGGTAGGCGTCCTGGAGCAGATGGTGACCGATCTCGTGCGCGGCTGTCCAACGCCGACACCCAGGATCGGCACGGCCTCCGACTCCGCGACGCCAAACCCGTCGAGGAGAACAGACGCACCATCGACGTCCTGGTCCACGACCGTCAGGTACAGACCCAGGCGCTCGGCGACGGTGGCCAGCGAGCCCAGCGGCCCGGTCGGTGTCCCAACAGCCTGCCGGGCACGGCGCGCCAGATCGACGGCGCCCATCCTGTCGACCGACCTAGCTGTTCGGCGAGCCGCATCAGCTCGAGCGCGGAGACCTTCCGTTCACCCGCCTCGACCCGCACCAACGCGGTGCGGTCCATACCGACCCGCCCGGCGAGGTCTGCCTGGCTGAGCCCGGCGGCGCGCCGCGCCTCGGCAACGCGCTCGCCTATCTCGGTCCAGCTTCGCAGCGTCTCGGCTGTGCGATTTTCACACACCCCAGCTGCTGCCGCGAGAGACAGTCGGTGTCGGTGGGGTTGCGTGGCCGCCCTCGACGTGTACTTTTCCGGGCCGTCCAGACCCGGAAACAAGCCCGGTGGCCACGGCAGTACGGCTCAGCCGCCCTGGCCGTCACCACCGGAGAAGATCCCGACCGGGCAGGTGACTCCGGTGCCGCCCAGACCGCAGTAGCCGCTGGGGTTCTTGTGCAGGTACTGCTGGTGGTAGCCCTCGGCGTAGTAGAAC
>DATCXL010000915.1:0-2709 GCA_036565825.1 Mycobacteriales bacterium | reverse complement strand
AGCCGCGTCCGGCCGTGCCGGTCGATCGCGATAGGGAAGAATGACCGGGTGTCGCCACTTCGCTTCCCGGTGCGGGTCAGGCCCGGTGCGTCCCGGAACGCGGTGGGTGGCGGCTACGACGGGCCGAACGGGCGGGCGTTGGTGGTCGCCGTGACCGCACCGGCGGTCGAGGGTCGAGCCACCGAAGCGGTGTTGCGTGCGGTGGCGCAGGCGTTGGGGGTGCGGCGCGGCACCGTGAGCCTGGCCGTCGGCGCCAACAGCCGTAACAAGATCGTCGCCGTGGACCCCGCCTCACCAGCGGTGTCGGCCCGGCTACGAGACCTGCTCGGGCCCGAACAGGGCGTATGACCGAATGACCCAGGACTGGAGATTTCAACCGCAAATATGATAATGGCCGCCTCTACCGCCCCGGTCAGCCACACTCTGAGCCTGCTGCTCCTCATCGGGGCGGCGGTGGTGCTGGTCGGGGTGCTGGCGGTGTGGGTGTCGAGCCGACTCGGTCTACCCAGCCTGTTGTTGTACCTGGGCCTCGGCCTGCTCATCGGTGAATCGGGGTTGGGGGTTCGGTTCGACGACGCCGAGTTGGCCCGCACGTTGGCCGTGTGCGCCCTGGTGGTGATCCTCGCCGAAGGTGGGCTGACCACCCGATGGGAGCCGGTGCGTGCCGCGGTTCCGGTGTCGCTGGTACTGGCCACGGTGGGCGTGCTGGTCGCCTCGGCGGTGGTCGGTCTGGTCGCGATGGTGGTGCTCGACGTCGAGTGGCGGATCGGACTGTTGGTCGGCGCGATCGTGGCGTCAACCGATGCCGCGGCGGTGTTCTCGGCGCTGCGCCGGCTCACCCTGCGGCGCCGGGTTGGTGCCGCGGTCGAACTTGAGTCCGGCCTGAACGACCCGCTCGCGGTGATCCTGGTCACGATGCTGTCCAGCCCACATGGTCGGCCGTGGTATGAGATCGTGGGCCTGTCGGTGTACGAGTTGGTTGTCGGCGGTCTGATCGGCGTGGCGCTGGCATGGTTCGGAGCGCAGGTGTTGCGTCGTAGCGCCCTGCCGGTGGCCGGACTCTACCCACTGGCAACGGTCTCCCTCACGGTGTTGTCCTTCGCGGTGGCCTCACTCGCACACTCGTCCGGGTTCGCCGCGGTCTTCCTGGCCGGGCTGGTACTTGGCAATGCCGACCTCCCGCACCGGCGCACCACCCTCGGCTTCGCCGAGGGGACCGCCTGGCTGGCCCAGATCGGGTTGTTCGTTCTGCTCGGACTGCTGGCCAGCCCGCCGCGTCTGGTACCGGTGATAATCCCCGCGGTACTGATCGGTGTGGTCCTGCTGCTGGTGGCCCGACCGCTGTCGGTCCTGGTCAGTACCACCTGGTTCCGGATGTCGTTGCGTGAGCAGGCGTTCCTCTCCTGGGCAGGACTGCGCGGCGCAGTGCCGATCGTGCTGGCCACCATTCCGGTGACCGCCGGGTTGGCCGGCGGTACCCGGCTGTTCGACGTGGTGTTCGTGCTGGTCGTCATCTTCACCGTGGTGCAGGGGACCACCATGCCCGCCGTTGCCCGGCTGACCGGCGTGCTGGCGGCCGGGGAGACCCGGGAGGTGGAGGTCGAGTCGGCCCCGCTGTCGGACCTGAAAGCCGACCTGTTGCAACTACAGATTCCGCAGAGGTCGAGACTTCATGGTCTCTACCTGTCAGAACTTCGCCTGCCGGTGGGCGCGATGCTCGCCCTGGTGGTCAGGGAGGGCACGGCGTTCGTACCCGAGCCCCGCACCAGGCTTGTTCGCGGTGACCAGCTCCTGGTGGTCGTTACCGACGAGCAGCGGGAACAGGCCGAGCGTCGGCTGCGGGCGTTGAGCCGAGCCGGGCGGCTGGCCGGATGGTTCGGCGAGCATGGCGATCCGTTCGGCCCCCGCGGGCGGCCCCGCCAGCATTAGATTGATTTCAGGCCCTCGCCGGAGCAAAGCCCTGGCTCCGGAGTTCGGTAGGTAGGGGCGGGCATGCTGTGTTGGCTTCTGTGGGGGAGCTTCGCTCCACCCCACACCCCCTCAAAACTTCCTCAAATCCCCAGTCCGCGGGACAATCGGCAGACAGCTTGTGGCCAGCGGTCTGGAACGGTGGTCCGCCCGAACCGGGGCGTAGCCCGGTGCCGCTCCGGGGTTTCGGGGAACAACTCGTCCGTTCACCGAGAGGTCCTCAGGAGCTGGACAGCTGTACCTGCTGGGTTATTCGGTTGTCGGTCCGGGTGTCGCCCGTGCTGGTTCGTTGGTCCACCACCAAGGTGATCGTCCCCGTGGAGGACAGCGTGGTGCCGAGGTTGATCCGCAACGATCCCGAACCTGTCCCGCGGTAACTCTCCAGCGAGATCCGGCTTCCCTGGGCGGACCTGACCTGTGGTTTGGCCGTGACCTCCAGGCGCAGATCGAGGGTGACCTCATCAGCCGACAGGTGGCGCAGGGTGTACCGCGTGATGGAGGCCAGGGAGAAGCCGGAGACCGCCTGCCTGCTCTGGATGGTCCACCGTGCCCCGACCCCGATGGCCTGTTCAGGAAACACCACGGCCGACTGGGCGAGTTGTGCCAGCAGGTCGTCGAGGTCCTGTTGCGTGCTGGCATCCACACCACCGGGGGCCGAACGTGAGGACGCGACGAGTTGACCGCGGGTGTCCCTGGCCTCCCGCAGTACCAGGTCGTGTAGTAACCCCAGCCGGTCCCGCG
>DATCXL010000884.1:0-2730 GCA_036565825.1 Mycobacteriales bacterium | reverse complement strand
TCGCCGACGCCCGCAGGCTCCCGGCCGTCGACGGACCACCCGCCGAAAGAATGTCGGTGGGTCCTGGCAGCATCCATGCCGTGACGCGTCTTGCCACCCTGTCCGCCGATGCCGCCCGCCGCATAGCCCTGGCCGCCCAGGGTTTCGCCGACCAACCGCCGACCGGCCGGGTGGACGCCCGACATGTCCGTCGGGTGATCAACCGGGTTGGCCTGTTCCAGATCGACTCGGTGAACGTACTGTGCCGGTCGCACTATCTACCGGCCTTCGCCCGGCTCGGGAACTACCCCCGGGACACCCTCGACCGGCTGTCCTGGGGCGGCCGGCGTCGAGAACTGTTCGAGTACTGGGCGCACGAGGCGTCGCTGGTCCCCTTGCGGCTGCAACCCCACCTACGTTGGCGGATGGCTCGGGCGACCGAGAGTGCCTGGGGTTCGATGGTGCGGATCGCCAGGGAGCGTCCTGGTTTCGTGGAGGACGTGTACGCCCTGGTGGCCGAGCGGGGGCCGATCGGCGCGAGCGCGATCGAGGTGGAACGGCCCCGGCCGGGCACCATGTGGAACTGGCACGACGGCAAGATCGCGCTGGAGTGGTTGTTCTACTCCGGTCGGGTGTCGGCCGCCGGCCGGCGCAACTTCGAACGGCTCTACGACCTGACCGAGCGGGTCATCCCGTCGGACATCCTGGCGGTGCCCACCCCGGCCCGTGAGGACGCACAGCGGGAACTGGTCCGGGTGGCCGCCCGCGGCCACGGTGTGGCAACCGAGAAGGACCTACGCGACTACTTCCGGCTCGGTGCGACCGACACCCGGCGGGCCGTCGTCGATCTGGTCGAGGCCGGTGAACTGGAGCCGGTCGCTGTCGCCGGCTGGCGGCACACCGGTTACCTGTACCGGGGTTCCCGGGTGCCACGCAGGGTTCGCGCCAGGGCATTGTTGTCCCCGTTCGACTCGCTGGTCTGGGAACGTGCCCGGACCGAGCGGTTGTTCGACTTCCGGTACCGCCTGGAGATCTACACCCCGGCCGAACGGCGGGTGTACGGGTACTACGTACTGCCGTTCCTGCTGGGTGAACGGCTGGTGGCCCGGGTCGACCTGAAGGCCGACCGGCAGGCCCGGGTGTTGCGGGTGCGGGCGGCCCACCGGGAGGACGCCGCCGACCCCGGCGCGCTGGCCCCGGAGTTGGCCGCCGAACTCAACCTCATGGCCGACTGGCTCGGTCTGTCCGGAGTACAGGTGCAGGACCGGGGCGACCTGGCGCCGTGGCTTCAGGTCGCGGTCCGGTCCTGACCTGGTCCTGACCTGGTCCTGACCTGGTCCTGACCCCCGCCCGATCAGAGCACCGCGTCCCGGCTCAGCCGGGCCCGCAGCGCTGCCCGTGCGGCCTGGCGCTCCCTTCGGCTGGCCAGGGTGAGTCGGTACGCGCGGCGTTCCCGTGCGGCGTCCTCGCGCATCTGCTGCATCCGTGCACGGGCCACGTCATCGATGGTCGACGGCAACATTCGGTCTCTCTGATGCGGCACCGACAGGGGTTGCGGCGAAGGTGGTTCAGGCGGGTTGGGCGGCACTGGCCCGGCCGATCCGGATGTCGCCGCTGAGTGTGCGGATCCTGATGTTCACGGTGGCCCCGTCGGCCGGGGCCGACTCCTCGACCGGCAGGTCGTTGTGCACCGAACCGCTCAGGGTGTTCACCGACAGGCGCGCCACCGCGCCGGGGGTCACTCCGACCCGCACGTCGCCCGAGGCGGTGTGGATGGTCAGGTCATCCTGACCGACCCGCCCGATGTGCAGGTCGCCCGAGGCGGTCGAGATCTCCGCCGAACCGCCCAACTCGCCGACCGTCACGTCGCCACTGGCCGACTCGGCCCTGAGCGTCTCGACTCGGTCGCACCGCAGCTTTCCCGCCAGGGTGCGTACCTGCAGGTCTCCGGTGACGGTGCGTACCGCGATATCACCGGAGGTGGTGCGTACCCGCGCCTCACCGTCGACGTCCTCGACGGTCACGTCCCCGTTGACGGTGTCCACCTCCAGCGAGTCGGTCCGGCCGTCGCACCGCACCCCGGCCGACACCGTGTGCGCGGCCACCGACGAGCCGTCCGGAACGACCAGGGACACCCGGATCTGGGGGACCCGTCCGATGTGGCGACCGGTGCCGTCGCAGTGCACCATCAGCCGGCCGTCGCCGAACTCGACGATGGCCTGTTCGATGGCGGTGCGAGTGACCCGGTCGTCGCGCAGCGGGGTCAGCTCCACCCTGGCCTCGCCCTGCCCGGAGGCTGCGACCCGCACCTCGCCGGTGGGGTTGCGCACCTCCACCTGGATGGGTTCGGTCGGGTGGAAGTTGTGTACCCGATTGGTGAGCATTGGTGATCCTCGCTTTCAGCCGCGGACGTAACCGGTGAAGGTCCGGGTGCCGCGGGACTGTCGGGTGGGCCGGGTCAGTTCGCGCGAGACCGCGCGGACCAGCCAGGCGTTGGACGAGAGGCCTTCGGCGGCGGCGGCCCGCTCGACCCGTGCCTTGACGGTTTCGGGCAACCGCAGGGTGATCCGGGCCAACGCCTCGTCGGCATCGGTGGGCGGCGGGGTCTGCGCCGCGGGTTCGGTGTTGGTGACCACCACCTCGGGTTCCTGCCCGCGTAGGCGTACCTCCACGGTGGTGTCGGCGAGTGCCTCGCTGACCTCCACGGCCGCGGCGGCGAGTGCCTCCAGCAGAGCCAGGCGCACCGACGGT